>JAFGXB010000137.1 GCA_016936875.1 Burkholderiaceae bacterium
CACCCTGCGCCTGCAGACGGGAGCCGCTGCGCTGAGCCTGCCCGAACTGGTGGCCAGCGGCGAGATCGCCTACATCCCTTTCCCCGACGCGCTGGTAGGTAAATACCAGTGCCATACCCAGGCCGATCTGAGCCACCTGCGCAATGCGGGCTGCACCCATCACTTCGCCACGGTGGAAGAGGGAACGGCGGCTTACGTGCAGGCGCTCACCGCCACGGCGTAAGGCCAGCGCGGCCATGGGCGCTACCTGCGGGCTGGCGCGGCGGCGTCGCGCATCATTACTCCCAGCAGCACCATGCCGACGAGCATGACCCCGGCCGTGACATACAGCGCGTCGTGGTAGCTGCCGGTGCGCGCGGCAATAAAGCCCGCCATCGCCGGGGCGACCATCTGCGACACGCCATAACTCAGCGTCAGCCGCGCCATCGCCTTGGCGGGATTGGCCGGGAAGCGGCGGCCGATGAGGGTGAGCGTCAGGCTGACAATGCCCACGAAGGTGCCGCCATAGAGCACCGCGCTCAGCAGATTCAGACCCAGGTTCGTGGTGACGGCCGGCAGCAGGATGGACACGGTTTGCAGGCCAAAGGCCAGAAGCAGCGCCGGAACGTCTCCCATATGCCGGGCGGCGCGGTCCCACACAAAGCTCGACGGTGCCGCAGCGAGGCCCACGATCACCCAGACCCAGCCGCCCTTGCCCGCGAGCAGAGGCAGCTTGTCGAGGATGGCGACGATGAAGGTGGCGCTGATCACATAGCCGAAGCCCGCGCAGAAATAGACCGCGATGAGCAGAACCATCCAGCGCCGCGCGGGCGCAGCGGCTGGTGCGTGCGCTTCGCCCGCGCGCAACGGAGCAGGCGGGGTGGGCGGTGGCAGCCACAGCCAGGCTGGCACGAAAAAGACCAGTCCGAGCAGCGCCAGTCCCACCCACTGCTGCGCCCAATTGAGCCAGTCCATCATCGCCCCCACCGCCAGACCCGAGACCACGATGCCCAGCCCCAGCCCGGTGAAATGCAGCCCCAGTTCAGGTCGATGGCCGTGGCGGATTAACCAGTTCAGCGCCAGACCGGAGGCGAGCAGCAAGCCCGCAGTGCTCGACAGCTCCGAGAGAAAACGCAGGACGGCCCACAGCACGGGGTTGTCGGTGAAGCCCAGCGCGGCGGTCGTCACCACGGCAAGCACCAGTCCGATGCGGTAGAGCACGAACTTCTGCCGCAGGCTGCCAATGGACGCGGCGATCATCGCCCCGGTGATGTAGCCGGCATAGTTGAAGGTCGCCAGCCAACCGGCTTCAAGCGCGGTCAGCCCCGCTTCGCTGCGCATGATGGGCAGCATGGGGGTGTAGGCAAAACGCGCCAGCCCGACGGTGAGAATGAGAGCGCAGATGCCGGCGAACAGCACACGCAGACGCTGCGCCTGGCTGGCGGTTGGGTTGGGGGCGGGGATGGCTGGCATTGGGGAGCGGTGTGATCAGGTCCCTCATGCTATGGCGGCAACCCCCGTCAAAGCCTTACATCAGCACATGCTCGCCCGCATTGTTCTGGCCGAGGAGGATGTAGTTCACCTTGCGGATGTCAGCCAGTTGCGTGCCACCGGCGTAGGAAATGGAGCTTTGCAGGTCGTCCTCCATTTCGCGCAGGGTGTCGGCCAGCCGACCCTTCAGCGGCTCCAGAATGCGCTTGCCCTCGATGTTGCGCTGCGCTCCCTTGTTGAACTCCGAGGCGCTGCCGTAATACTCCTTGAACAGTTGCCCATCGACTTCCACCGTTTGCCCAGGCGACTCCGCGTGCCCGGCCAGCATGGAGCCGATCATCACCATGCTGGCGCCGAAGCGCACGCTCTTGGCAATATCGCCGTGCTCGCGGATGCCGCCGTCGGCGATGATGGGCTTGGTCGCCACGCGCGCGCACCACTTGAGCGCCGAGAGCTGCCAGCCCCCGGTGCCGAAGCCGGTTTTCATCCGTGTGATGCACACCTTGCCCGGGCCGATGCCCACCTTGGTGGCGTCTGCGCCCCAGGCCTCCACGTCGATCACCGCCTCGGGGGTGCCGATATTGCCGGCAATCACAAAGGCCTGCGGCAGCTTGTGCTTGATGTGCGCAATCATGCGTTGCACGCTGTCGGCATGGCCGTGGGCGATGTCGATGGTGACGTAGTCCGCGCCCGTGCCCTCGGCAGCAAGCTGGTCGATCAGGGCCATGTCATCGGCCTTGACACCCAGCGAAATGGAGATGAACAGGTTGGCATCGCGCATCTGCCTTGCGAAGGTCACCACGTCCACGTCGAAGCGGTGCATCACATAAAAGTAGCCGTTGGCCGCCAGCCAGCGGCACACAGGCGCGTCCACCACGGTTTTCATATTGGCCGGGACCACCGGCAGGCGAAAGCGCCGCCCGCCAAACTCGGTGGAGGGGTCGCACTGACTGCGGCTCTCCACCCGGCATTTGCGCGGCAACAGCAGAATGTTGTCGTAATCGAAGATGTCCATTCGCTTCTCCTGGTGTGGCGCAAAAAATGGTGCGCACAAAAAACCGGGCGGCAATCAAGTTGCGGTCCGGTGGCCCATTCTAGGCCGATGCGCTCTATCCCTGCGCTCTAGGAGCCTGTCGGACTTGAGGATCGCGGGCTGCAAAATAGGCGTGAGGCGCCCTGCGCCAGCGGCTTTTTGCCCCATAGCGACGGCTATGGGGCGGCAAATTCGCGCCGCATGACATCCCCACACCCATTTTTCGCTTTCCGCGCCTCAAGCCCGACAGGCTCCTAAAATCCGGCCATGTCCGCACTCCTCCAACAGCTCAACCCCGAGCAGCACGCCGCCGTCACCCTTCCCGCTGAAAACGCCCTCATTCTGGCCGGCGCCGGCAGTGGCAAAACACGCGTGCTCACCACCCGCATCGCCTGGCTGATTTCCACCGGGCAGGTGTCGCCCGCGGGAATTCTGGCCGTGACCTTCACCAACAAGGCGGCCAAGGAAATGCTTTCCAGGCTGTCGGCGCAACTGCCCATTCCCGTGCGCGGCATGTGGATTGGCACTTTTCACGGCCTGTGCAACCGGTTCCTGCGCGCGCACTGGCGCGAGGCTGGGCTGCCGCAGACCTTTCAGATTCTCGACATTCAGGATCAGCTCTCAGCCATCAAGCGCCTGCTCAAGGCGCTCAACGTCGACACCGAGCGTCATCCGCCCAAGCAGGTGCAGTGGTTCATCAACGGCGCGAAAGATGGCGGGCTGCGCCCTGGCGACGTGGAGGTGCGCGACCAGCAAAGCCGTCAGCTCGCAGAAATTTATCTGGCCTATGAAGCGCAGTGCACGCGCGATGGCGTGGCCGACTTCGCCGAGCTGATGCTGCGTTCGTATGAAATCCTGCGCGACAACGCCGCCATTCGCACCCA
>JAFGXB010000138.1 GCA_016936875.1 Burkholderiaceae bacterium
CACACGCAGCGGGGCAGATCGTCCAGACCACCGGGCGCACGCCCGGCCTGCACCAGCGCCGGACTGCAGACCGGGGTGATTTCCTCGCCGAAGAGAAAGAGGGTGTGTGGCGCGTGCGCCAGCGGATTGTCGTTGCGCAGGCGGCGGATGGCGATGTCCAGCGCGCCGTTTTCCAGATCGCTGAGGTTGTCGAAGGTCTCGACGGCGATGTCGATGTCCGGGTAGGCGGCCTGAAATTCGCCCAGCCGCGGAATGAGCCACTGGCTGGCCAGCGACGCAAAGGTGGTGATCCGCACCCGGGCGCGGCCCTGCCCCGCGCGCAGGCTGTCCACCGCGGTGTCCAGGCTGTGCAGCGCCTGCCGCACCACGGCGGCGAACTGCTCGCCCGCAGGGGACAGGCGCACGCGCGGCCCTTCGCGCACGAACAGCGGCACGCCCACGCTGGACTCCAGGGTCTGGATCTGGCGGCTGAGCGCGGACTGCGTCAGCGCCAGCGCATCCGCCGCGGCGGTAAAGCTGCCCAGCCGCGCCGCCGCCTCGAAGCCGCGCAGATTGCCCGCATCGAGCTGTCGGCTGCGCGGCGCACGCGACGCCGCGAGTGTGTCTGGACGGACCATCGCACCATCTGTTTTTTGCATGATCAGACTTCCTGTTTTGCGCTGTTTACCCAGCCTGAATCTGCCTAAACTTCGTCAAGAAGTGGAGATTTTCCACCACATCTCTGCTTTTCGAAACTCCAGCCGATTGATGCTTTTTTAACATGCTAGGAGCCTGTCGGGCTTCGGGCGCGGAAAGCGAAAAATGGATGTGGGGATGCCATGCGGCGGCGGATTTGCCGCCCCATAGCCGTTGCTATGGGGCAAAAAGCCGCTGGCGCAGGGCGCCCCAGATTCATTTTGCAGCCCGCGATCCGCAAGCCCGGCAGGCTCCTCGGGAGCCCATGATGTTCCGCACCCAGGTTTCACTCCAACGCCAGTGGATCGATCTGCAACTCGGCGACACGCTCACGCTCCACCGGGCGGCAGGGCGCCTGCTGCAACTGGAGGGCACGCAGGCCACTCCTGCGCGCGTGTGGCTCACGGAAGAAGGTCGGCCGGATGATGTGTTTTTGCAGCCCGGCGAGAGCTACCGCATCCGCAGCGCGGGCCGGGTGGTCTGACGGTGTGGAGCGGCAGCGTGCGGCTTCGGCTGGCTGCGGCAACGCAGGCCGCCGCGCCGCATCAGCCCGCGGCAAACAAATCGCGCTCCATCCAGTCGGCCAGTGCGTGCGCCACGGCGTGAGGCGCTTCGGCCATGAGGTTGTGGCCGCAGTCGAGCAGCACTGTGCGGTTGCCGACAAGCGCGTCGCGCAAGCCGTCGGCGTTGGCGGGCGGGGTCATGCGGTCATGCGCGCCCAACAAAAACAGCGTGGGGCCACTCCATTGCCGCGCGGCGGCCTCGCCGCTGTCGTAACGGTCGCACGCCTGCAGGTCACTGGCGAGCACGCTGCCCTCGGCCCAGTGCGTCTGCTGCTGCTGCAGCAGCGCGCGGTAGAACTGTGGCGACTGAAATCCCGGTGTCGGCGTGAGGGGATCGTCCTGCGCGTAAGACCACTGCACCACATTGTCGATCGCCTCCGCCGGGGCGTTTTCCGCCTGTGCGAGCAGCCGCTTGGACACCCGCATCGGCAAGGCCGTCCCCAGAAGCGCCAGGCCGCGCACCTGCCCGGGCCGTTGCCCTGCGGCGTGCAGTGCAACCAGTGAACCCATGCTGTGCCCGGCCAGCACCACCGGCCCGGTCTGCCGCGCGTCGAGCTGGCGCCAGACCCAGTCCGCCATCCGCTCAATGCTGGGCAGCGGCGGCGACGCCGTGCCGCCATGCGCCGGAAACTCCAGCGCCAGCGTGATCCAGCCGCGCCGGGACAGCCAGTCCGTCTGCGCGGCCCATACGCGGGCATCGCCACCCGCGCCGTGTAACAGCACGAGTGGAATTGTTGGGGGGCTGAATGCACGCATGACGCGTCCTCTCCATGAAAAATCTGCTGCGGATGCGCAAGATCTGCGGGAATTTCCTCTGGCCCCTCCCGGGCTTGCTGACTATATTTCACTGACTAAAAACCAGAGGAGAAGCCATGAAAGTCAGCGATATTCTGCGCGTGAAAGGCCATGTGCTGTTCACCGTCCCCCCGCAGGCCAGTCTGTTGCAGGCGGTGCAGACCATGGCGCAACATGACATCGGCTCCCTGGTGGTCATGGAACAGGGCAAACTCGTCGGTCTGCTCACCTTTTCCGAGGTGATGGCTGCCGTCGCCGAAGGCCAAGGCATGCTGGGCGAACACATCGTGGCCGAGCGCATGGACACGCACTACGAAGTCTGCGGCCCCGACACCACGCTCGATACCCTGCGCCGCACCATGCTGGAAGCGGGCGTGCGCTACATCCCGGTCATGCAGGACAGCGCGCTGCTGGGCGTCATTTCCTTCCACGACGTGGCACAGGCCGTGGTGCGCGAACAAGACTTCGAGAACCAGATGCTCAAGGCCTACATCCGCGACTGGCCGGAAGACGAAGGCCTGCCCGATGCGACCGCTGCGCCAGCGCCCGCCTCCGCCCCGGCGCGCAACTGAACCCCGCCGCATCGGCAGGTAGGATTCAGGGGCGGCTTTGCTCACGCCGCGCCGAATTCGCCTCCATGCCCACCCTGCTCTATCTCCACGGCTTCCG
>JAFGXB010000139.1 GCA_016936875.1 Burkholderiaceae bacterium
ACCGACGCATCCAGAACGAACCGGCTCACCGTCTGCCATCCTCGATCAGGGCGCGAACCGAGCTTTCGCCCGAGGTGCAGCCAAGCGAAAAACCACGGAGTTCCTCAATGGCGGCGATCGGATCAGGCGTGGTCGGCTGCACGGGCGCCAGTTGCGCCACCGGCTGCCCATGCCGGGTGATGGTGATGCGCTCCCCAGCGGCCACCCGCTTGAGCAAAGCGGGTAAATGCGTTTTTGCCTCAAATGCACCTACATCCATGACGGCCTCTTCTAGACTGGTCTGATCTGGTTGATTATCGGCGGCTGGGAGTGAATTGCCGGGGGTCAGGTCTAGCTTCATAGCATGTTGCCGCGTGTGTCGCCGCGCTTAGCCTTGCGCACCACGCGCCCCACCGTCGTGAAATGCACGTCGAAATACGCGGCGATTTCCGTATAGCTGTAGCGTCCGGTGGCGTGTGCGGCGGCGATGGCGGCGTCCCGGTCTGGGTGGAGGGCGGCAATGTCCGCCAGCGGCATCGGCGGCACACGGCGCTGCGCGCGCGGCACCTGCAGCGCGGGCGTGTGCCCCGCCTTGGCCAGCATGCGCGCCACAAACCCCGCATCGCCCAGATACACCTGCCCCTGCAAACCGTCCCATAGCGGCGGCGCCTTCCGCCCCGCGGCAACAAACTCCGCGTACTGCTGCATGGCCTGCGCGCGCGTGCCGCCAAAGGCCGACAACAGCACATCTGTTGCCAGCCAGCGCGGCGGGTCGGTCTGCCCCGTCATCGCGCCATAACTGCTCCACGGCCAGTCTTGCGCCAGCCGCACCATGCCCGCTCGCACCGGGTTGAGCACCACATAACGCGCCACCTCCAGCAGATAACGCTCCTGATCCACCAGAATCGCCTTATAGCGCCCCTGAAACACATGCCCCACGCGGCCATGCTTGCGATTGCTGCGCTGCGTATACAGACCATTGAGCTGGCGCATGCCTGCAGACAGATTGCCGTCCGGCGTTTCCACCAGCAGGTGATAGTGATTGCTCATCAGGCAATACGCGTGCAGCAGCCAGTTGAAATCGGCCACCGTGTCGCCCAGAATCTCCAGAAACAGCCGCCGATCCAGATCGTCCTCATAAATCGCCTCCTGCCGGTTGCCGCGGGCAGTGACGTGATAAAACGCATGCGGAAATTCGAGACGCAGAGGACGGGACATGCGGCGCAGTCTAGCGGGAGAAAAGGTATCAAGCTAGACCTGACCCCAAAACAACCATGACCCCAAAACAACCAACGCCTCCCGTCCACCCACCACCGCATCCGTCACCAACTTCCGGTCAAAACTGGCCAGCTTGCCACCGTGATGCAGCGCCAGCGCGAGCAGATAACTGTCGGTCACTTGCGTGTGGCTGAGCAAACGGTCCGCCTGCACAAGCGCCGGGTTCATCAGACTGATGTCGTCAGGCCAGAAATGATGCCCCGGCAGAGCCCGCAACGCCCGCAGCACCACAGCGACTGTCGCGGGCGTGCCCGGCGCGTTGGGATAGCGCGGATGGCCGACGATGCGCAACAACCCGTTTTCCGTCAGCGGGCAGCTTGCCCAACTCGCGCTGCCTGTTTGCGCAAACCAACTGTGCGCGGCATCGTGTTGCAAATGCGCTGGGTCGATCAACGCAATCAGCACATTCACATCGAGCAGATAAGTGCTCACTGGGCGAGCCTTCGCGCTGCGCGCTGCGCGCTGCGGGAGGAGCGCCTGGGAGCGGCCCGGCGCGCTCATGGCAACTCGTCGCGCAACTGGTTGACGAGTTCCAAAGTCACCGGTTTCGCATCGGGTTGACTGGCGAGCAGCGGCACGCCGTTGCGTTGACCCAGGGCGGGCTCACGCCGCAAGGCCTGCCGCGCCAGCGCTGACAACACCTCCCCCACGCTTTTATGCTGCCCCGCGGCCAAATGGCGGGCGGCATTGAGCACATCATCATCAATCGACAGCGTCGTTCTCATGGCAGCGGCTCCCAGCATCAAACATCAAACATCACGCATCATAGCCAAAAACCGTTGCACTGAGATCTGAAGGGCGGCGTGCCGCTGAGGGCCGGGAGAGGCTTCGTCCACATAGCGCAGCGCCGTTCTCACCTCCCCTAGACGTGGGGGAGGCCGGAAGGGGGAGTTTATTCACGCCATCTCCCCAACCCCAACCCTCCCCACAAGCAGGGATGGCGTGCTGCAAGATGTCCGTCTGTCCGCATGGACTGAATCGTCGGGATCGAGGCGCCTCTTCCTCCAAACCAGAACCCATGAAAAAACCCGCCTCGCGGCGGGTTTCGGGGTGAAGAAAGGGGAAGGGTGGTATGGAGCTAGACCTGACCCCGGTCTTTTTGACCCCGGTCTTTTCGTTAGACCTGACCCCGGTCTTTTCGTTCTTTTTTCGCTAGACCTGACCCCATTCTTTTCTTTTATTGGCCCGTGCAAGATGATGGCAGGTATTTTTGTTTTAGATCGTTAGACTTGCAGGTCCATTGGACTGAGCCGCCTGCAGCGATCGCAGACAACTGAAGATGCTTTCCAGATAAATTTGCGCTGTTTGCTTTATTTCCATATTTAACATCAATTACGCCAGGTATTGTTACCCCATTACCATCTGTACCTGTCCCCACATCCACAACGTAATTTCCAGTAATTGAGCCAGGTGCAGCCAAGCCGGCGGAGGTATTGTTTGGTGGGAATACGCCCCTATTCGTGTAGAACTCTGCAATAGCAGTCTTAGCTCCATCTGCCAAAGACAAACCTTCCGTCGCTTGCGCCCGAATCGTGTAATCCTGATACGCCGGAATCGCAATCGCCGCCAAAATACCAATAATCGCCACGACGATCATCAACTCGATCAGCGTGAAGCCTTGTTGCAGTTGCTTTTTCATTTGAAAAACTCCTGAGAGTGGAAAGTAAAAAAATAAAACCAAAGTAAAAAACAAAACGGTTGGGTAAAAAGCCGCAGCCCGGCACGGTGCAAAAATCTGGAGATGCTTGGCCCCGAGCTGCGGTGGACTGACATCACCCCCCGATGGGCAGGTTGTATAGAGCACATGCCGTGCCAGGGTGTTTGGCCGGTTTTTTCGTGAACTGGTTCACGAAATGCACCCCACCGCCGCCTCCAGCCCCCGACAATTCACGCCGAACCTGCCATTTTTTGTCAGCCCGGCGCGGGAATTGGCAGCATTCAATCGTCTTGCATGGCGCGCGGCAACAGCAAGGCCCCTTCGGTGCTTGCGGCGCGCAAATCGAACGTCAGCAGCGGCCCTTGGCCGACAAGACCGGCCAGACTGATATGCAGGCAGTCGGCAAAATCGGGCGCGCCGTCTTGCCTGAACAGGCGGAGCGCCCGTTCAACAGCGATTTCGTCCATGAGTTCCAGTTCTGGGACGCTGAGCAAGGCGTCGATTGCCAGAGTGAGGGCCGTGCGGTCAAACCCATAGCGGGCGCGTAACACCCATTCCGTTTCCAGAAGCACGGTGACGGGGACATAAAGACGCTGCCCGGCGGCCAGGGTGGCCTGCAGTAATTGCTGAATGGCTGCGCATTGCGCCGCATCATCGTTGGTGATCCAGCGCACCAGCACATTGGTATCGAGCACCGACATGCGCTTACTTCCGCTTACTTCATCCGCATATCGTCAATGGACACGACGACGCCCGGGGGGGGCTTGAGAATGCCCTTCAAATCGAGGATGGAGCGGGTTTTGGCGCGCAGCAGCACCGTG
>JAFGXB010000016.1 GCA_016936875.1 Burkholderiaceae bacterium
CCAGCCCATCGCCGGAAACAGCACACCTGCGGCATTCAACGGCGACAGCCATCCGATCACGCCCAGAGGTGGCAGGGCAGTGAGCAGCAGCGCCACGAGTAGCCCGCTGCGGCGCGGTGGCAGCGCCCAAGGTGCCGCGAGCACCAGCGCAGCGGCCCACCAGGCTCCGAGCGCAACGGCGACATGATGTGCGCCCCAGTACCCCAGTACCGCCCCGGCGATCGGCCAGCACCCGGTGATGTAGTAGGCCAACGCGATGAAGAATCGCCCCCGCGCCGACCGCTCCATTGCGACACAGAAAAGCAGGATCAGCGACAAAGCCGGTCCGGCGAGGGTTGCGCCTCCCCACAGCCAGGCGCTTCCTGCTACCGCTGCAGGCAGGAGCGCGGCCCACTTCAGCGAAGCCATTTCGGTGGGCGGATCGAAAGCGCGCCCATAGAAATCAGCACGAAGACAAAATAGATCATCCTCAAAGTCCGTATGAAACTCGCCACCCATGCGTCCCGCGGCAGAGCCGCCAGCGTGCACTCGGCACCGCTTGGTTGTGGCAACAACCCGTTGTCTGACCCCCGTTCCGGTGCCGGGCAACGCTCCGCAGGTACATCCCCCACTGGCACTGCCCTGAATTGTTCACCCCATGCCACGAGGCCGCTTGCTAGGTGATGGACCGGGTTATCGCCAGTGCCCAGCGATGACGCACCAAACAACACAGCCGCACACAGTAGAGGGCCGACGACGAAGATCGAAAAAACAAGGCGACCAACCTGGGCGGCAACATGCGCTGCGGAGACAACCTGCCCGGAAATCTTCGGCAGCATCATTTCTCCCTCCCGGATTCATTTGGCGTCGTGAGTTTCTGAATCATCATCTGCTGCATCTGCACGGTTGGCTCCAACTGGCGTTTACCCCACCAGGAGCCGATGAACAGTGCACCGGCGATGACGATCCCCAGTACAGCCATCGAGGCCAGCGAGATCGGCTCGCGCAAGGCCTGCGACACAGCGTCCTTGACCGTTGCATCATCGACCTTCACCGCCACAGGCCGCGCCGCAGCATCTTGCAAGCCGCGCAGCGCGATCAGCACGGGCTCCAGGTTCATCGCTGGCATGTCGATCTTGACCGTGCCCGCCTCCAATACCGCCGCTTTCACGGCAGCCAGCACATCCGCCCGCGGCGTGCTGCGTGCCCAGCCCCAGGCGAACAGCGTGACGTGCGGCGCGTTGGTCGGGTCGTCCACCGCGAAGCCCGCACGCTGCAGTGTGCCGAGCAGCGCGCTGATTTCCTTCCATTCGTGCTCGGCCGGAAGTCGCCCGAGTACGTCCATGAACACCTGCTCCGAATTGCTGTACGCCATCACGACACCCCCAATTCGATGGTCTCAATCTGCTCCAGCGCCGCACCGGCGCGCTTGAGCCATGATTGCAGCGCCAGGCGGTATCCATACGGCAGCATCCGCCCGTCGATTCCTGTGGCGAGTACATCGTGGAACGGGCGCCGTCCGATCATGACCGCGAGCTGGTCATTCATCTCCGGCAGATCGGCCTCCGACCAGGCCCCTTCATCCACCAGACGCTGACGCAGTTCGTCCGTCTGCCAGAGCACGAACTTGTCCGCCGAACCGAAGAACAGGTTCTTCACCACGATGCCCGCCTCGTAGCGGGCGGGCATATTGCGCAGGCGGTAATCCAGCGCCCGGATGCTTTCCTGCGTGCGGCTGAGCAGCCAGACCGGGACAGCGTTGGCCTCACGCAGCACCTCCCCGACGATGTGGATCGAGCCGTCAAAGGCTCGCGTGCCGATCTGGGCCGGCATATTGATGATGATGCGGTACTCCGCTGTTTGCGCTGCGGCGCCAATGGCGGCCAGCCGTGTACCCAGATCGATCCATCCGCTCTCGGTCGAGAGATCGAGCAGCGCCGTGTTGGCAATCCCGCCGCCAGCCTTCAGCCCACCCTCACCGCACACATCCGGGTTGGACAGATCGGCGTCGTAGACCACCAGGCGAGGCCGTGCCTCCTCATTCTGGGACAGAAAGTGATGCACCAGCGCCCGGGCGGCCAGGCTCTTGCCCACCCCGCCCTTGTCGCCGTCGATGATGAAAGTTTTGAGCATGATGATGACCTTTCAATAGAACGCCGGGGTGCGCCCCGGCAGCGTCCGGCGCAGGCCGGCGGTTAACGGTTGTGCTCGCCAATGAATTTGCGCTGTGTCTCCGGGGGCATCTCCAGCGCCTTGCGGAAGATGTAGTCCGCATCCGATTCGCCCGGCATCTGCTCCGACCAATCTGCCCAGTCCGGCAACTCCACATTCGGTAGCGTGGGATGGGTGCGTGCGCGCGAGCCGGGATCGGCCTGCGCGGTGGGTTGCGCTGGCTGCGGCACAGCAGACCGCTTGGTGGATGGCTTGGCCGTGGCGGCCCCGTTGGGTTTTGGTGCCGCCTGCTTGGGCGCGACCTGTTGCGGGACGCGCGTGTTGTTCAGTCGATGGCGACGTCGCACCAGAGTCAACGCATACCGCAAATCGGCAGGCGCAACAGCGGGGATGTGCTGCTGCAGGATGTTCAGCACGGCATTGGGCGGGATGTCTGCGTCGAACAGATCAATGATGATCGGCTCAAGCGCACGCAGACTCTTTACTGCGAACTCACGGGGTGTATCCGCTCCCGCCGCCCCCCGACGTGCGCTGGCCATTGCCAGCAGCGCGGCTTCAGCCGCAGGAAGCTGCGCCGAGGCCGCGCGTGCATCGAAGGGCTCGGCGGGCTTATCGTCTTCGCCGTTCATGGGTTCTCCAGGTTGCGGCCCCAGATGCGGGGCCGATACCTGGACTCTGCGGGG
>JAFGXB010000140.1 GCA_016936875.1 Burkholderiaceae bacterium
GAAGAGCGCGTTCTCCTTGCGCGCGAAGTCCTCGCTCCAGGCGATGATCTGCGGCTCCAGCGCCAACACCGACTGCCGCGCCACGGGCAGGTGGCGCAGCGCCTTCAGCTCGGCGGCCTCCTGCTGCTCGCTCAGCCGGCCGCGCACCAGCGCCAGCGCCAGCGTCAGCAGATACAGGCCCACGAGCTGCGTCGTGAAGGCCTTGGTGCTGGCCACGCCGACCTCGACACCGGCACGCGTGATGTAGGCGAACTCGCACTCGCGCACCATCGCACTGGTGCTCACGTTGCAGATGGTCAGCGTGTGCTGCATGCCCAGCGATCGCGCGTGCTTCAGCGCGGCCAGGGTGTCGGCGGTCTCGCCGCTCTGGCTGATGGTGACCACCAGCGTGCGCGGATCGGGCACGCTCTCGCGGTAGCGGTATTCGCTGGCGATCTCCACGCTGGTGGGGATGCCGGCGATGGATTCCAGCCAGTACTTGGCCGTGCTGCCGGCGTAGTAGCTGGTGCCGCAGGCCAGGATGCGCACGCCGCTGATGGCGGGAAACACCGCCGCCGCCTGCTCTCCGAACAGCGCCGGGGTGATGGCCTGGATGCCGTCGAGGGTGTCGGCAATGGCGCGCGGCTGCTCAAAAATTTCCTTCTGCATGAAGTGGCGGTAGGGGCCGAGTTCTACTGCGGCGGTGTGCGCGGTGACGGTGCGCACCGCGCGCTCGACCGGTTTGTGCTCGCGGTCCACGATCCAGACCTTGCCGAGTTGCAGATCGGCCACGTCGCCGTCTTCGAGGTAGATGAACTGATCGGTGGCGCCTGCCAGGGCCAGAGCGTCAGAGGCCAGGAAGTTTTCATTCTGGCCCAGACCGACCACGAGTGGCGAGCCGTCGCGGGCGCCAATGATGCGGTGCGGTTCTTCGCGGCTGAACACGGCAATGGCATACGCGCCGTGCAGTTGCGTGGCGGCGGCCTGCACGGCCTCGAACAGGTCGCCCGCGTACAGGTGGTCGATCAGATGGGCGATGACTTCCGTGTCGGTCTGGCTCTCGAAACGGTAGCCATCCGACTTGAGCATGGCGCGCAGCGCCTCATAGTTTTCGATGATGCCGTTATGCACCACGGCGATGTGCGCCGACTCGGCCGCCTTGTTCGGCCCGGCGGAGAAATGCGGGTGCGCGTTGCTGGTGGTGGGCGCGCCATGCGTGGCCCAGCGGGTGTGGGCAATACCGGTGAAGGCTTGCAGATTGTGCGTCTGGGCGTCGAGCTCGGCCACGCGTGACACGCTGCGGGCGCGCTGCAACTGGCCGTCGGCATAGACCGCGACGCCACAGGAGTCATAGCCGCGATATTCCAGGCGGCGCAGGCCTTCGATCAGCACCGGAACGATATTGCGTTGCGCCACGGCGCCGACGATTCCACACATGAACAGACTCCCTTGGGTTGCGGTGCCGCGATGATAGGCAGGCTGATGTGAAATGAGCAGGCAATATTTCACAAAAACTGACTGGGAATTCCACCACGACAAGGTTGTGGAATAAAATTTCATAAAATACAAGAAGATGGAATAAAAATGAACTTGATCGAGCTGGACGAAGCGGACCGCCGCCTGCTGGACCTGCTGCAGCAGGATTGCGCACTCAGCAATCAGGAGCTGGCGCAGCGCGCGCATCTCACTCCGCCCACCTGCCTGCGGCGGGTGCGGCGTTTGGTGGAGGCGGGCGTTATTGAGCGGCGCATTGCCGTGCTGAACGCTGAGCTTGTGGGCGCGGGGCTCACGGCCATTGTGGAAATCACCCTGTCTGAACAGGCGGCTGAACGCATGGCGGCATTCGAGGCGGTGGTGGCCGAGGTCTCCCAGGTACAGCAGTGCTACCGCGTTTCGCCGGGGCCGGATTTCGTGCTGGTGCTGTTGGTGGCGGATATGCCGGCGTATTACGCGCTGGCGCACCGGCTGTTCACCGCAGCGAACCAGGTGCGCAATGTGCGGGCATTTTTTTCGGTACACCGCAGCAAGTTCGCGCCGCGCGTGCCGCTGGCGGATTGAGGTTGTCCGGGTGAGTTCAAGCTCGTTTGGTTTGGCACGCTGGAGTTTGAAGCGGGCCACGCCAGGCAGCAGATCCCTCCCAGCCTCCCCCGCAAGCGGGAGAGGCGCTGTTTTCTCCCTCTCCACTTGTGGGGAGGGTCGGGGTGGGGAGAGGGAGCCGTTTCAAACTTCAGTGTGCCGGAGCACTTGTGACTTTCCTTATTTCTTCTTCACCGGCCGTGTCCAGCCCTCCAGGGTGACGGCCTTGGCGCGGGCCACGGTGAGCTTGCCTGCGGGCGCGTTTTTGGTGACGGTGGAACCCGCGCCAATGGTGGCACCCGCGCCCACGGTGATGGGGGCGACCAGCACGGAGTTGGAGCCGGTGTGCGCGTCGTCCTCGATGACGGTGCGATGCTTGTTGGCGCCGTCGTAATTGGCCACGATGGTGCCCGCGCCGATGTTGACGCGCGCCCCCACGGTGGCGTCGCCCACATAGCTGAGGTGGTTGGCCTTGGCGCCCTGGCCCAGCGTGCCGTTTTTCACTTCGACAAAGTTGCCGATGTGCACGCCGTCGGCCAGCGCCGTGGTGGGGCGCAGGCGGGCGAAGGGGCCGATGATCGCGCCCGCGCCGATGCCCGCGCCGTCGAGGTGGCAGAAGGGGTGGACAACGGTGTCGGCGCCCACGCGCACATCGCGCAGCACGGCATACGGCCCCACGCGCGCGCCGTCGGCCAGGTGCACCTCGCCTTCGAACACGCAGCCCACGTCGATGAACACGTCGCGCCCGCAGTGCAGGGTGCCGCGCACGTCCAGCCGCGCCGGGTCGGCCAGGGTGACGCCGGCGTCAAGCAGGCGGCGCGCCGCGCGCAGCTGCACCACGCGTTCGAGATGGGCGAGCTGGCCGCGGTCGTTCACGCCGAGCACATCGTCGGCGTCAGGCACGGTGGCGGCGCGCACCGGCACGCCGTCGGCCACGGCCAGGGCCACCACATCGGTGAGGTAATACTCGCCCTGCGCGTTGTCGTTGCGCAACTGGCCGAGCCAGCGGCGCAGATGCGCCACCGGCGCGCACAGAATGCCGGTGTTGCATTCGCGTACCGCGCGCTGCGCCGGCGAAGCGTCTTTGTGCTCGACGATGCCCTGCACCGCGCCGTCGGCGTTGCGCAGGATGCGGCCATAGCCGGTTGGGTCAGGCAGCTCGACGGTGAGCAGGGCGAGTGCGCCGGTCTGCGCCTCGGCCACCAGCGGCAGCAGGCTGGCGGCGGGCGCCAGCGGCACATCGCCATAGAGCACCAGGCAGACGCCGGTCTCTGGCAGATCCGGCAGCGCCTGTTGCACCGCATGGCCGGTGCCGAGCTGCGGTTCCTGTAGCGCGAAACGCAGAGTCTGTTGGTGCGGCTGATGCGCAAACGCCTCCTGCACTCGCTGCGCGCCGAAACCGGCGACGACCACCGCGCGCTCGGCTGCCAACTGTTGCACCGTATCGAGCACATGCCCCAGCAGCGGCTTGCCCGCCAGGGGTTGCAAGACCTTGGGCAGGTCGGAGCGCATGCGTGTGCCCTTGCCGGCGGCAAGGACGACAACGGACAGGGGGGAGGGGGGGGTGTGGGCGGTCGTCATGCCGCGCATTCTAAGGAGCGGTCATGACGCCTTTGCGCCGTCTGCTACAGCAAAAACCCCGCATCGGCGGGGTTCAAGGAGCCAGTCGGGCTTGCGGATCGCGGGCTGCAAAAGCCGCTGGCGCAGGGCATCCCCACACCCATTTTTCGCTTTCCGCGCCCCAAGCCCGACAGGCTCCTCGCTGTGTAAAAAATGATCAGGCCGTTGCGGCGCGCACTGCCGTTTTGGGCACTTCGGTGACGATGCGCTGCAGCAGGAACTTGGGCAGTCCGATCCACATATCAAACAGCGCCACGCCCATTTCCAGCATGGCGATGGGACAGGACAGCGCGCCGCCGATGAGCACGAACCAGGCGAAGTCCGGGTTCTGCTTGGTGAGGAACCAGCCGGAAAAATCGAGCAGCATGGCCGCGAACGGGGTGATGACCGAAATGGCCTTGATCTGGCTGTGCACTCGTGTTTGCAGGAACAGCCAGCCGGCCACCCAGAAAATGACGCCGAGCATGGTCAGGTGCACCATGCCGGTCATCAGCATGCTGTTGTAGGACATGCCGGTGTCCACCTTGGCCACGGCTTTCACATCCTCATACGACGCCAGCGGCGGGTTGTGCAGTTGCTTGCTCATGGCCACGCTGTGGCACATCAGGCAATGCTGGGCAAGGATGGGCTTGATCTCGGTTTCATAGCCGACCTTGGTCTGGCCGCCGACCACCCAGTTGTCGATGGTTTCCTTGAGCTGCGGCCATTGCTCCTTGGGGATGCCCGCATTGGTGAACATGGTGGGCAACACGGTTTGCAGCTTGCTGCTGTCGCGGTTGCCGTAGTAGGAAATTTGAATGTCCTTGAGGGTGACGCCGGTTTTGCCGTCCAGCCCGGCGTGGGTGACATACAGATAAGCCTCTGCACAGAGCAGGCCGATGCAGACTAAAACGATGAAGCCGGTATGGAGCAATTTTTCCGGCACGGTGAGCAGATGAAGGGAACGCATATCGAAACTCTCTCGCAATGGATCAGCGGTTGTGAACGCTTGTGTTTTAACTTTTGTCAAAAATGCGGGGTTATCCTAATGCGTAAAAACCCTTAAGAGCAATGCCCAAGTTGCAAACAGGGACGTGCGCAACGTTTTGTTTCTATTGAGGTTTACTCTGCGGGGTATGGGGAGACTGCCTTCGCCGTTACGCTGTAGCGCTCGACAAAAAAGAAATCGCGTGTGCGCCTTGAACCTGATGGCGGGCGTTTCGCGCAATTCTCGATAAGCTTCTCACGCATGCATCCACGTTACCGACCAGCCGCTTTATGGCGCTTCGCCCGCAAAGAGTTGCGCAAGTCCTGGCTGAATTACGGCGTGCTCTGGGTTGGCGCCATTCTGGTGGGACTGGCTGCGGTGCAGTTCGCCAGCTGGGCCAACGACGTGCTGGTGATTTTTTTGCACTGGATCGATGGTCGCGCCTGGCTGGCGCTGCTCATCACCCCGGCGCTGACCGGCGGCGCGGTGTGGATGACACGGAAATGGTTCAACGGCAGCGAGGGCAGCGGCATTCCGCAAGTCATCGCCGCGCTGCACGGCAAACCCGACCCCAGCCGCATCCGGCGGCTGTTCGGCCTGCGCATCCTGGTCGGCAAGCTCGGCCTCGGTCTGATGGGCATGCTCGGCGGCCTGACGCTGGGGCGCGAAGGGCCGACGGTGCATATCGGCGCCTCCATCATGTACGAGATGCGGCGGTTCTACCCCCGCGTGTCGCTGCGCATGGAGCGCATGTTGTTGCTCGCGGGCTCGGCGGCGGGCCTGTCGGGGGCGTTCAACACGCCGCTGGCCGGCATTCTGTTCGCCATCGAGGAGCTGACCCGCAGCTTCGAGATGCGCACCAATGGCGTGCTGATCACCAGCATCGTGTTCTCTGGCCTGGTGTCACTCGCGCTGGCCGGGAATTATCTGTATTTTGGCCAGATCACCGCGCCCGATATTTTCCCCATCGCCTTCGTTGTTCCGGTGGTGATTGCCGCTGTGCTGTGCGGTCTGGCGGGGGCGGCGTTCAATCTGGCCCTGCTCAAACAGGCGCGCTGGATTCCCGCCCGGGTGCTGGCCTGGCGCGAGCGCTCGCCGCTGGTGTGGGGCGCGGGGCTGGGCCTGCTGGTTGCCCTCATTGGCATCGCGTCGGCCGGGCAGACCTGGGGCAGCGGCTACGACCAGGCGCGGCATCTGCTGATGAACCACGGCGAGCAGGTGAGCTGGTATTACCCGCTGGTGAAGTGGCTGGCCATGGTGCTGTCCTACATCACCGGCCTGCCCGGTGGTCTGTTCTCACCCTCGCTGTCCATCGGCGCGGGCTTCGGGCAGTGGGTCAGCCAATGGTTCGGGCAGTATCCGCAGTCGGCGCTGGTAGCCATCTGCATGGTGGGCTATCTGGCCGCGGTCACCCAGTCGCCGCTGACGTCGTTTGTCATCGTCATGGAGATGATCAACGGCGGCGGACTGGTCATCCCGCTGATGGCCACGGCGCTGATCAGCAGCCGGGTGGCGAACGTCTTTACCCCGCCGCTGTATGAGGCGCTGGCGGAGCAGAAATACTTTGCGCCCTTGCAGGAAAAAAAGACTCCCGATGCAGCACCCGAACAGGGGCCGCCGCCTCCGCCCGGTTCGCTTCCCGGGGAAGAGGCTCCCGCGGTGGCAAACGAAAAACCGCACTGATTTCATCTGTTCACGGGCCGCAAGAGCCTGTTCATTTTCAACACAAAAGGAGACACAACATGGCTTCGACATCCGTGACGGCGGCTGTGCCGCCGTCTGAAGCGGTCTATCGCCGCATCGGCTGGCGCATCATTCCCTTCCTCATCCTGTGCTATTTCGTCGCCTATCTCGACCGGGTGAACATCGGTTTCGCCCAGTTGCAGATGAAGGGCGATCTGGGTTTTTCCGACGCGGTGTACGGGCTGGGCGCAGGCATCTTTTTCCTCGGCTACTTCCTGTTCGAGGTGCCGAGCAATCTCATCCTGCACCGGGTGGGCGCGCGGATCTGGATCGCCCGCATCATGATCACCTGGGGGATCATTTCCGCACTCACCCTGTTCGTCACCACGCCCACGCAGTTCTATGTGATGCGCTTTCTGCTCGGCGTGGCCGAGGCCGGGTTCTTCCCGGGCATCATCCTCTATCTCACCTATTGGTATCCGGCGGCGCGGCGCAGCCAGATGACGGCCTGGTTCATGAGCGCGGTGCCGCTCTCAGGCTTGGTCGGCGGGCCGGTGTCGGGATGGATCCTGCATCACTTCCACGGCCATCATGGCTGGGCCGGCTGGCAATGGCTGTTCGTGCTCGAAGGCCTGCCGGCCGTGGTGCTGGGCATCGTCACCCTGTTCTATCTCGACAACGGCATCCAGCAGGCCAAGTGGCTGAGTGCGGACGAGAAGGCCGCACTGCAACACGCGCTCGATCAGGAGGCGCAGACCAAGCCATCGCACTCGGCGCTGCAGGGGCTGGCGCAGCCGCGCGTGTGGCTGATGGCGCTGATCTATTTCTCCGTGGTCATCGGCCTGTACGGCCTGAGCTTCTGGCTGCCGCTGCTGATCAAGTCCACCGGCGTGACCGATCCGCTGACCATCGGCTGGCTGGTGGCGCTGCCCTACGGCGTGTCGGTGGTGGCGATGATTCTGGTGGGCCGCAGTTCCGACAAGCGCCACGAGCGCCGCTGGCATGTGGCCATTCCCGCACTGCTCGGTGCCGTCGGCCTGGTGCTGTCCACCGTCTGGAGCTCCGATACGACGCTGGCGATGGTGGCGTTGACCCTGGCCACCGTGGGCATCATGGTGGTGCTGCCGCTGTTCTGGGCGCTGCCCAACGCCTTTCTCGCAGGTACCGCGGCCGCGGCCGGCATTGCGCTGATCAACGCGCTGGGCAATCTGGCGGGATTTTTTGGCCCCACCATCATCGGCTGGGTGAAGCAGACCACGCAGAGCACCAACGGCGGCATTCTGGTGCTCGCTGGCTTCATGGTGCTGTGCGCAGTGCTGGTGCTGCTCACGCCGAAAACCAGCAGATCAACATGACAAAAGGCGCGGGCGAATCGGTCAGATTCGCACGCGCCTTGGGCTACCGCAAGTAGCTCAGAGCTCGACTTGCAGGCGGGTGGTGTTTTTCACTTCGTCGATCACGGCGAACGAGCGGGTTTCACGCACGCCGGGCAGATTGGCGATGACGTTGGCCACGAACGTGCGATACGCCGCCATATCAGCCACGCGCACCTTGAGCAGATAGTCGAAGTTGCCGGCCACCATATGGCATTCGAGAATTTCCGGGCGCACCTTGATGGCGGACTGGAATGTCTCGAAGGTGCCGGGCACGGCGCGGTCGAGTTGCACTTCAACGAACACCATCAGCCCCGCGCCCAGCAAATCCGGGTTGAGGCGGCCTTCATAACCCAGAATGAAGCCGTCGCGGGTGAGGCGCTTCACGCGCTCCAGCACGGCTGTGGGCGAGAGATTGACGAGCTGCGCCAGGCGCAGGTTGGCAATGCGGCCATCTTCCTGCAGCAGGTTGAGCAGGCGGCGGTCCGTGCGGTCGATGCCGCCGATTTTTTCAGACATGGCGCGCCTCCTTCTGGTGAAGCGGAGACGGCGTGCAAAGCAGTAGAGAGTCCTTCATGGTGTTTGTGTGAACGGGTGAATTAGTAGAGGTTTTAATTTAACGCATCAGTGTCATGCGTGCAGAATTCTAACGACAATATCCTGACAATGTCCCCGGAATATGGGGTCAGGTTCGCTTCAAAAGACAGCATTTGCCGCCGGATCAGCCCTAAACACACGGGCAGACGCCAGAACCAATTTTATTCACCCGCCACCGGCGTCAATCGCATGGACGCGGGGGGGGGTACGCCACAATCTCAGGTTTTGAGATAGTTATGCACCACACGGCCCAGCCCCAGCGTGAGGTCGGTGAGAATGTGTGCGCCCGACACCACGTCCAGCACCGGAAGCGCGGCGACCGGCGCGAGCGCATGGGCGTGCAGCTCCAAGGCGGCCGGGCCTTCCCAGGCGCCTTTCACCACCAGATCCTCCAGGTCGTACTGCACCAGTTCGCAGACGCGGGGCATGCAGTCCACATGCGGAATGATTTTCAGCAGGAAATTGGGTTGCTGCAGCGAAGCCAGCACCTTGGCCGTATCGAGCGCGCGGTGCTTGTAGCCCATGGTGCCGGTGGCAATGCGCACCGGGCCGTAGTCCAGCGTGCCCAGCAGAGTGTCCGCCGCTACGCTGATGCGCGGCTTGGCGAGCTTTTTCGGAAACCCCCAGATTTCGCGCCCGCCTGCGATCGGCGCTTCGTCGTCGAGGTACATCGCAATCTGATACGTGGCCGGCTTGCCCTTGTAGAGCACCGGTACGACCTGGCCCGACTCGGTGTAGGCACCGAAGCCGGTGGAATCGGGCATGCGGATGAACTCGAACTTCACCAGATCACCCGCGGGTTCCAGCGGCTCGGGAATCATCGCGCGCAGCGCCTCGGGGTCGGTGCGGTAAGTCACGACAAAAAACTCGCGGTCAATGAAACGGTAGGGCCCCGGCGGGTAGGCCGGGCTGGTCAGCGGCATGGAGAAGGCGGATTTTGCAACGTCGGCAGCTTTCATCGGGTGTCCTTTCGGTGGGGTGAGGTGTGGCTCTTGTCATGGATAGGTGTCGCTTCCGGTGCCGGGGTTCAGTTGTTTGGCGTTTTCTTCAGCCTCGGCTCAGTTGCACGCATAATGGCCTCCCGAAGTCGAAGAGCCCAGCCCATGCCCAGACTGTTGATTGCATTGCTGTTTGCTGCCGTGGCGCTTGCCGGCTGCGGCGTTGTGGCCGCCCCCTGCCGCATTGCCTCGGCGGGTCTGAAGATGGTGCCCGTTGTCGGGCATGTGGCTGCCGCGCCGACGGATGTTTGCGCGGCGGTGATCGATCCTTGAGCCGGACACCAAGATGCCGGTGATTGCCGCGCTCGACCAGGGCACCTCCAGCTCCCGCACCCTCATCGTCGATCTGCAGGGGCGCGTACTGGCCTGCGCGCAGCGCGAGTTTGCCCAGCATTACCCCCAGCCTGGCTGGGTGGAGCATGACCCGCTGGACATCTGGGCCACGCAAAGCGCCACGCTCACCGAAGCCCTGGCCCGCGCCGGAATGGGTCTGCGCGATGTGGCTGCCATCGGCATCACCAACCAGCGCGAAACCGTGGTGCTGTGGGAGCGCGCCACCAGCAGGCCGCTGGCCAACGCCATCGTCTGGCAAGATCGCCGAACAGCGGCCATCTGCGCTGAACTTGAGGCGAACGGTCATGCGCCAGAGCTGCAGGAGCGCACCGGCCTGCTGCCTGACGCCTACTTTTCCGCCACCAAGCTGGCCTGGCTGCTCGACCACATTCCCGGTGCCCGCGCCCGCGCCGAGGCCGGGGAGCTGGCAGCGGGCACCATCGACAGCTGGCTGGTCTGGAAGCTCACCGGCGGCGCCTCGCACCTCACCGATGTCAGCAACGCCAGCCGTACCCTGCTGTGCAACCTCCACACCGGCGAGTGGGACGCGGCGCTGCTCGGCCTGCTGCGCGTGCCGCGCGCCGTGCTGCCCGCCATCGTGCCCAACTGCGGCGCGCTCGCCACGGCGCGCCTTGGCGGGTTGGAGATTCCCATCACCGGCATGGCGGGCGACCAGCAGGCCGCGCTGTTCGGCCAGGCCTGCCTGCAGCCTGGCATGGCGAAGAACACCTACGGCACCGGCTGCTTCGCGTTGCAGCACACCGGGGCACAGCCGGTGCGCTCGCAGCAGCGCCTGCTCACCACCATCGCCTGGAGGCTGGGACAGGGCCAGCCCCTGCACTACGCGCTGGAAGGCGGCGTGTTCATCGCCGGGGCGGCGGTGCAATGGCTGCGCGACGGTCTCGGGCTGGTGCGCAGCGCCGCGCAGGCACAGCAACTCGCCGACAGCGTGCCCAGCAGCGAGGGTGTGCTGCTGGTGCCCGCGTTCACCGGCCTGGGCGCGCCGCATTGGGACGCACAGG
Organism: Burkholderiaceae bacterium; assembly: GCA_016936875.1. Taxonomy (GTDB): domain Bacteria; phylum Pseudomonadota; class Gammaproteobacteria; order Burkholderiales; family Burkholderiaceae_C; genus Thiomonas. Next base: position 10,649 of record JAFGXB010000140.1, read on the forward strand.
CCCGTGGGCTGCTCATCGGCATCACCCGCGGCACCACGGCGGCGCACATCGCCCGCGCCACAATCGAGAGCATGGCCTACCAAAGCGCCGAGCTGTTTGCCGCCATGCAGGCCGACGTTGCGACGCAAGGCGGGCAGCCGCTGAGCGAGTTGCGCGTGGACGGCGGCGCGGCGGTGAATGACACGCTGATGCAGTTTCAGGCCGACTTGCTTGGCGTGCCCGTGGTGCGTCCAGTGCAGGCCGAAAGCACCGCCCTCGGCGCCGCCTATCTGGCCGGATTAGGGGCAGGGGTGTGGCCCGATACCGCCGCGCTCAGCGCACTGTGGCAAGAGCAGCACCGCTTCGAGCCGCGCATGCCAGCCGATGCGCGCGCGCTGCGCATGGCGCGCTGGTCACGGGCCGTGGAACGCGCCCGCGGCTGGGCTGAGGAGTTGTAGGCCCAGGACACACCCTCCCCAGTCGTGGGAGGGTAGGGGAAGGCATCTCCCCCTCCCGGCCTCCCCCATGTCTGGAGGAGGAGATTTCACTCCCTCCCCAGTCGTGGGGAGGGTTGGGGTGGGGGCGGCCTGGATCAGGGACGGTCATAAAGAAAGTGGCGCAGAGCGTCTTTGCCACCGTTGTTGCGTTTGCTTTCACCTTTGTGCCTGAACCTGGGCGGACAATTGCCGCACTAAGTGGCATGGGCTTGCGCGCTGCGCATCGCCCGCACGGGAGAACAGAGATGGGTGAATTCAGCATCTGGCACTGGCTGATTGTGCTGCTGATCGTGATCATGATTTTCGGCACCAAAAAGCTCAAGAACATGGGTAGCGACCTGGGCGAAGCCGTGCGCGGTTTCAAGCAGGGCATGAAAGAGGCAGACGCGACAGAGGAAAAAACCGCCGCGTCTGACACCGCCGCGCCCCCGCCGCAAGTCAGCACCTCGGCCACCTCGCCCCTGGGCACGCGCGCCGAGCAGGCCGAAGACATCGCCTTCAAGGCGAAGTAAAGCGCGGCTCAGTTCCGCGCGCTGCCCGCAACCATATCGATCAGCATCAGGCGGCACTCGATGGTGCCGTTGAACAGCACGATGCGTCGGCGTGGCTTGAGGCGCAGGGCCCGGTCCCAGTGCAGATCGGCGGCGAGCAGCCCCACATGCCAGCCGGCGAAGCGCTGCTTCAGGGCGCGTGCCAGTTGCGGCGCAAAGTCGTCTGCGGCCTCGCCTTCGGGGGCGATGCGTTCGTTGTATGGCGGATTGCTGATGAGCCAGGCTTGTTGCCCGGCGGGCAGGGCGCTGGCGTCCACCGGCGGCACGGCGGCGATCACGTCGCCAGCTTGCGCGGCAATCGCACCGTCCACCCCGGCGCGGCGGGCGTTGTCCAGCGCCATGCGCACGTTCACCGGGTCGATGTCGGCCGCGAAAAACTGTCCCGGCGCAACCGGCCGCACGGCCTGCCGCGCCTGTTCGCGCAGGGCGTTCCAGGTCTCCATGTCGAAGCCTTGCAAGGCTTCGAAGCCAAAGTTGCGTTCCAGCCCCGGCGCCCGGTTGGCCGCTATTTGCGCGGCCTCGATGACCAGGGTGCCCGAGCCGCAAAGCGGATCAAACAACACGTCGGCCGGTGTCCAGCCCGAGAGCTTGAGCAGGCCGGCCGCCAAATGCTCCTTCAGTGGTGCCGCGCCGTGCTCGCTGCGCCAGCCGCGCTTGAACAGCGGCTCGCCGCTGGTGTCCAGATAGA
>JAFGXB010000141.1 GCA_016936875.1 Burkholderiaceae bacterium
CCGCCGTCGGTGAGTTTGTAGGGCCGCTCCTGCGGCTTGGCTGCCTCGACAGCCTTCACGGTGAGACTCATGGTATCGCCCTTCAGGATGCCATGGACGATACCACGATTGGCGGCTGGCTGGCGTGGTATCGCCCCGGATGCAACGGGACGATTCTGGACACCCTCTCCAATGAAAAAGCCCCGCCGCAGAGACTGCGTGGGGCTTTGAGGGACTACCTTGGATCAATTCTGGCGGAGAGAGGGGGATTCGAACCCCCGAAGGGCTATGAACCCTTACACGCTTTCCAGGCGTGCGACTTAAACCGCTCATCCATCTCTCCGGCAACCGTGCACTATAACAGGCAGCGAGTTGCGTGACACGGCCACGGCCTTAATACGCTTTGCCGAGTTGGCTGAGGATGGCGGGGTTTTCCAAGGTTGAGGTGTCCTGGGTGACGGGTTCGTCCTTGGCGAGAGAACGCAGCAGGCGGCGCATGATCTTGCCAGAACGGGTCTTGGGCAGATTGTCGCCGAAGCGGATGTCTTTTGGCTTGGCAATGGGGCCGATCTCCACGCCGACATGCTGACGCAGCGCATTGGCCAGCGCCTTGGCTTCGTCGCCCTCGGGCCGAGGGCGCTTGAGCACGACGAAGGCGCAGATGGCTTCGCCCGAGATGTCGTCTGGGCGACCCACCACGGCGGCTTCTGCGACGAGCGGGTGCGATACCAGCGCAGACTCGATTTCCATGGTGCCCATGCGGTGGCCTGAAACGTTGAGCACGTCGTCAATGCGGCCGGTAATGGTGAAGTAGCCATCGTTGGCGTCGCGGATTGCGCCGTCGCCCGCGAGGTAGTAGCCGCCGAGTTCTTCGGGGTAATAGCTCTTCTTGAAGCGCTCCGGATCGCCATAGATATTGCGGATCATTGCCGGCCAGGGTTTTTTGATAACCAGGATGCCACCGGTTCCCCAGGGCACATCATGGCCGGTTTCATCGACCACATCGGCGGTGATGCCCGGAAGCGGGAGGGTGCAGGAGCCGGGCACCATGGGGGTGGCGCCAGGCAGCGGCGTGATCATGTGGCCACCGGTTTCAGTTTGCCACCAGGTGTCGACAACGGGGCAGCGGCTGCCGCCAATATGCTCGTGGTACCACTCCCAGGCGGCGGGATTGATCGGCTCGCCCACGGTGCCGAGCAAGCGCAGGCTGTCGAGCTTGTAATTGCGCGGGTGAACGGCCGGGTTGGTTTCGGCTGCCTTGATAAGCGAGCGGATGGCTGTGGGTGCGGTGTAGAAAATAGTGACCTTGTGGTCCTGAATCATTTTCCAGAACCGACCAGCGTCAGGAAAGGTGGGCACGCCTTCAAACACCACTTCTGTGGCGCCGCAGGCCAGTGGGCCGTAAGTGATGTAGCTGTGGCCTGTCACCCAGCCAATATCGGCAGTGCACCAGAACAGATCGTCGGGCTGGATGTCGAAGGTCCACAGCATGGTCAGTTTGGCCCAGAGCAGATAGCCGGCACTGGAGTGCTGCACGCCCTTGGGTTTGCCCGTGGATCCTGATGTGTAGAGCAAGAACAACGGGTGTTCGGCGTCGACCCATTCCGGCGGGCAGTCCGCCGACTGCGCGGCGGCGAGTTCGTGCATCCATAAATCACGCGGGGGATTGAACGCCACGTCGCCGCCAGTGCGGCGATACACCACCACATTGCGAATGGTGTCGCACCCACCCAGGTTCAAAGCCTCATCGACGATGGCCTTGAGCGGCAGCGATTTACCGCCGCGACGTTGTTCGTCGGCCGTGATCACCAGCACGGCACCGGCGTCCTGGATGCGGTCGTGCAGCGACTGCGCGGAGAAGCCGCCGAACACGACCGAATGCGTGGCACCGATGCGCGCGCAGGCCTGCATGGCCACCACGCCTTCCACCGACATCGGCATGTAGATCACCACCCGGTCGCCCTTTTTCACGCCGAGGCTCTTGAGCGCATTGGCGAAGCGACTGACCTTGTCGAGCAGGTCGGCGTAGCTCACTTTGCTGACGGTGCCATCGTCCGCTTCGAACACAAGTGCGGTCTTGCCGCCCTTGCCTGCCTGTACATGCACGTCGAGGCAGTTGTAGGAGACGTTGAGCTTGCCGTCATCGAACCATTTGAAGAACGGCGCCTGGCTGTCATCGAGCACATGGGTGAAGGGCGTCTGCCATTGCAGGTGTTCACGCGCCAGGCGTGCCCAGAATCCGGTGTAATCCGCCTCGGCTTCAGCGCAAAGGGCGCGATAGGCGTCCATGCCAGAAATGCGGGCAGACTGCACGGCGTGTTGTGCGGGGTAATAGACCTTGCGTTCGTGCGGGTGTGCCGTGGTATCACTCATGTCAGTCTCCTTCGTTTTTTGGGAAATGGCAGCAAAAAGACGCTGGCAAAAACAACGCTATCTGAATTTTGCGCCCTTACGCAGCCCTGACGCTGCAAATTGGCATGGCACGCATGCGGCCAGACAACAGAAAAACACACCGCGTCGGCTCCTAGAATCTGCCAGTTGTCGTCCAACCTGTACTGGAGAGCCCATGGCCCGCCCCCCTGATTTGCCGCAGATCCCGTTCATTCCCCGTTTGCTGTTCCTGAGCCGCTGGCTGCAACTGCCGCTGTATGTCGGGCTGATTCTGGCGCTTGGGGTGTACGTCTTCCACTTCTGGGTGGAACTGACTTATCTGGTTGGTGCCGCATTCGGCAACCAGGCCTCGCTGGGACATTTGCTTGAAGCTGTGGCGGTGCGCAATCCTCTGCCGCCGGAAGGCGCGGCGGTGATAGGGCATGGAGCGGCCCCCAAGCTGACGGAGACCACCATCATGCTGGTGGTGCTCAGCCTGATCGATGTGGTGATGATCGCCAATCTGCTCATCATGGTCATCGTGGGCGGCTATGAAACCTTCGTCTCGCGCATGTATCTCGAAGGCCACCCGGACCAGCCGGAATGGCTCTCGCACGTCAACGCCTCGGTGCTGAAGGTCAAGCTGGCCATGGCGATCATTGGCATTTCGTCCATCCATCTGCTGCGCACTTTTATCAATGCCGATGCCTACAGCATCAAGGCGCTGATCGCGCAGACCACCATTCATGTGGTGTTTCTGCTGTCGGCCATTGCCATTGCCTATACCGACCGGATGATGACCCGCACCATGCTGCTCGGGCATGCCAAACCTGACGAGGCGCACTGAACGAACTGCCCCTGCGCGCCACCTTCAACACAACAACACAAACACGCTCACAACATGACGACCATCATTCGCGCAGCCGACCTGCGGGACAGCATCGCTAGCGCGCTTCAGTTCATCAGCTACTACCACCCGGCCGACTACATCGCGCATCTGGCGCACGCTTATGCGCAGGAGCAATCGCCGGCGGCCAAGGACGCCATCGCGCAAATCCTCACCAACAGCCGCCTCTGCGCCGAGGGGCACCGACCCATCTGCCAGGACACGGGCATCGTCAACGTGTTCCTCGACATCGGCCTGAACGTGCGACTCGAAGGCTTCGACGATGGCCTGGACGCCGCGATCAACGCGGGGGTGCGAGAGGGCTATCTCGACCCGGACAATGTGCTGCGCGCCTCCATCGTCGATGATCCGATCTTCGCCCGCAAAAACACCCGCGACAACACCCCGGCCGTCATCAGCGTCAATCTTGTCCCTGGCAACACTGTGTCAGTCAAGGTCGCGGCCAAGGGTGGCGGCAGTGAGAACAAAAGCAAGTTCATCATGATGAACCCCAGCGACAGCATCGAAGACTGGGTGCTTCAAACCGTCCCGACCATGGGCGCGGGCTGGTGTCCGCCGGGCATGCTGGGCATCGGCGTGGGCGGCACCGCCGAGAAGGCCATGCTCATGGCCAAGGAAGCGCTGATGGATGACATCGACATGTCCGACCTGCTGGCGCGCGGGCCGCAGAACAAGCTGGAGGAATTGCGCATCGCGCTATTTGAGAAGGTCAACGCCCTGGGCATTGGCGCGCAAGGTCTGGGCGGCCTCTCCACCGTGCTCGACGTGAAGATCAAGACCTACCCCTGCCACGCAGCGAGCAAACCGGTGGCCATGATTCCCAACTGCGCTGCAACCCGTCACGCCCACTTTGTGCTCGACGGCAGCGGCCCGGCTTTTCTGGAGCCGCCCAGTCTGGACCTCTGGCCGCAAGTCAACTGGGCGCCCGATGCAGCCCGCAGCTGCCGCGTCAACCTCGACACCCTCACCCGCGAAGAGGTGGAGAGCTGGACGCCGGGTGAAACTCTGCTGCTGTCGGGCGAACTGCTCACCGGGCGCGACGCCGCGCACAAACGGATCAGCGACATGCTGGCGCGCGGCGAGCAACTGCCGGTTGATTTCACCAACCGCGTGATCTATTACGTCGGCCCGGTCGACCCGGTGCGCGACGAAGTGGTGGGCCCGGCCGGCCCGACCACGGCGACCCGCATGGACAAGTTCGTCGAGACCATGCTGGCGCAAACCGGGCTGATCGCCATGATCGGCAAGGGCGAGCGCGGCCCGGTGGCGATCGAGTCGATCAAAAAGCACCGAAGCGCCTCGCTGATGGCGGTGGGCGGCGCGGCCTATCTTGTGGCCAAAGCCATCAAGGCCTCACGCGTCGTGGCGTTTGACGACCTGGGCATGGAAGCCATCTACGCGTTCACCGTGCAGGACATGCCGGTCACCGTCGCGGTGAACGCGCAAGGCATCTCGGTGCACCAAACTGGCCCCGCGCAATGGAAGGCGCGCATCGCGCAGATTCCCATCGCCTCCGCCTGAGCAACTTCAGCATGGCTCCCCCCGCCTGCAACCCCGCGCGCTGCCCTTTGTGCGGCGAGCCCAACCAGTGCGCGCTGGCGGGCGGCAACGCGAATCAGCCCTGCTGGTGCAGCGGGGTGCGGATCGCGCGGGAAACGCTTGCGCGCATTCCTTCTGCCTGCCAAGGCTTGGCGTGCATCTGCCCGCAGTGCGCAGGAGAACACAGGCCGGCCACGACGCTGCGTGCCGCGCGCGCACCGGCCAGCATCGGCGTGTTCGATTCCGGTGTCGGCGGCCTCACCGTGCTGCGTGCGCTGCATGCACAACTGCCTGGCGTTCCCCTGATTTATGTGGCCGATTCCGCCCACGCGCCGTATGGCGACCAGTCCGACGCCTTCATTCTGGAGCGCTCGCGCCAGATCAGCCGCTTTCTCATCGAAGCGGGCGCGCGCCTCATCGTCGTCGCCTGCAATACGGCTACGGCGGCGGCCATCGCTGCGCTGCGTGCCGAGTTTGAGATGCCCTTCGTCGGCATCGAGCCAGGCATCAAGCCCGCACTGGCGCGCAGCCACAACCAGCGCGTGGGGGTCATGGCCACACCATCCACCCTGCGCAGCGCCAAATTTCGCGCGTTGTTGAATGCCCATGCGGCACAGGCCGTACCTGTGCTGCAACCCTGCCCGGGCCTGGCCGATGCCGTGGAGCGTGGGGATCTGCAGGCGCCGGACCTGCAGGAATTGGTCCGCCAGTCCTGCGCCCCACTACGCGCGGCCGACTGTGACACCGTGGTGCTCGGCTGCACCCATTACCCCCTGATCGCCGCGCACATCCAGACCGAACTCGGCCCGCAGGTGCACCTGCTAGACACCGCGGAACCCGTCGCCCGCCAGGCCGCGCGACTTTGGACGCACGGCGCCCAAAGCGCAACCGCGGCGCCGCAGATCTACACCAATGGCGAGATCGCGGTGCTGCGCCGCATGGCGACACTCTGCGGCCTGGACGACGCCCAGGTTCACAACTGGCCCGCCTCCATTGCCCTGTCTGCCGCCCAACCCAACCCCTGATACTCTGCCTTGCTCTGCAGCAAACTGCGGCGGCAGTGAAAATGCAGCATCGTCGCCCCCGGAACCTTCCATGCACTCCCCCTTGTTTTCCCCATTCGCGCTGGGCAATCTCCACCTGCGTAACCGCCTCGTCGTCAGCCCCATGTGCCAATACAGCGCGGTGGACGGCAGCGCCACGGCATGGCACCGCGTGCACCTCGGCCAGCTCGCGCAAAGCGGGGCCGGCCTGCTCTTCATCGAAGCCACCGCAGTGGAAGCCATCGGCCGCATTACCCCCGGCTGTCTGGGACTGTATGCGCCGGAAAACGTGTCCGCACTGCGCGCGGTGCTGGACGACGTGCGCAGCTTCAGCGACATGCCCATTGGCATTCAGCTTGGCCATGCCGGGCGCAAGGCCTCCAGCGCACGGCCCTGGGATGGCGGCCAGTTGCTCCCCGCGTCGCAAGGCGGATGGACCACGGCCGCGCCGTCTGCCCTGCCACATGGCGCGCACGAGGCCGCCCCCCAAGCGCTGGATGCCGCCGGACTGGAGCGCATCCGCAACGCCTTCGTTCTTGCCGCGCAGCGCGCCGCCGAGCTCGGTCTGCAAGCGGTGGAACTGCACTGCGCCCACGGCTATCTGCTGCACCAGTTCCTCTCGCCGCTGGCGAACCAGCGCGACGACAGCTACGGCGGCAGTCTCGTCAACCGCATGCGCTATCCGCTGGAAGTCTTCGACGCGGTGCGCGCCGCACTGCCGGAAGGTATTCCGCTCGGGGTGCGCGTCTCCGCGACCGACTGGGTGGACGGCGGCTGGGACCTGGAGCAGACCATCGCCCTCGCGCTGGCCCTGAAAGCGCGTGGCTGCGCGTGGATCGACGTGTCCTCCGGCGGGGTGTCGCCCCGGCAGCAGATCCCCATCGGCCCCGGTTATCAGGTGCCTTTGGCGAAGGCAGTACGTGCCGCCAGCGACCTGCCCACCATCGCCGTCGGCCTGATCACCGAAGCGGAGCAGGCGCAAGGCATCGTGCAGGACGGCAGCGCCGATCTCGTCGCGCTGGCCCGCGCCCTGCTCTGGAATCCGCACTGGCCCTGGCAAGCCGCCGCCGCGCTGGGCGCACAGGTCAAGGCGCCGCAGCAATATTGGCGCAGCGAGCCGCGCGAAGCGCGCGGCGTCTTCGCCAACGCCGCCATCGGCCAGCGCTGAACGCGTGTGACCGGGCCACAGCCGCGCACCGACTTGGGGCGCTGCGCGGGTTCGCACTCACACAGCGCGCGGTTTCCATCGACCCGGGATGCCTGCCGGGTTGCGTCACATCAATCGGGCGCGCCGCCACTACAGCCGTGCGAGCCACGCGTCCAGGGTTCAGTGCAGGTTCAGCCCAACTCCCGCAATCCGCGTAAACCCTTGCTTCGCCAGACTGCACCCGCCTTTGTGACCGCCGTCACGCACACATAGATAAACCTGCAAGTCTCGATTTGCAGTTTGCGAAAGATCAAATCCCTACTGATCGTCTCTCTCGATACTCCGTACAGTAACAAATTGTCGTGTTTTGCAACATCCTGGTGCTCCTGCACCAAGACAAGGAGTAGAGATGGATTGGGTCGGGCTTTATCCCACTTGGTATGAACCGGGAGTGGGCAGTGGCTGGGTCGTCGGCATCATGGCCACCATTCACGTGCTGGCATCGCACACTTCTGTGGGCGCGGCCATTCTGTTTGCGTATCTGGCGGTCACCGCCTACCGCCGCAACCAGCCGCAATTGCTGGACTACATCCGCAAATACGGCATGTTCCTGCTGGTGTTCTCGTATGTCATCGGCTCCATCACCGGGCCGGGCATCTGGTACTCCACCACCGTGGCCAGCCCGCGCGGCATTTCCGCGCTGATCCACAGCTTTGTCTGGGTCTGGGCGACGGAATGGGTGTTCTTCGTCATTGAAGTGGTGGGCGTGTATCTGGTCATCTATCTGGTGGGCCGGGTGGATCAGCGCACTCACATGCGCATCGCCGTGATTTTCGGCATGGCCTCGTACACCACCATGCTCATCATTCTCGGCATCCTGTCGTTCATGATGGTGCCGGGCAAAGAAAGCTGGGTAGCCGATGGCGGCGTGCTCAGCGCGTTCTACGGCAAAAACACCTTCGCCCAGCTCGCCATGCGCACCGCCTTCATGTTCACCATGACGGCAGTGGTCGGCGGCATTGTGGCGGCGCGCATCACCGATCCGGCGTTCAAGCGCGAGATCTCGCGCAAGCTGGCGTGGCTCGGCATCGTGTCGTCGATCACGGGCGCCGCGCTGTTTCAGTGGTACATCCGCACCTTGCCAGAAACCGCGCATCTGGTGATGGACAACCGCCTGCCAAGCTACTTCCAGCCCGCAATCATCACGGTCTTGCTGGCCATCCTGGCCTATTTCGTGATGACTCTGATCTCCTCTCGCACCCTCGTGGTGTGGGGTGCGTCCGTGGCCACGGTGAGCATTCTGCTGTTCGGCCTGTGGCCGGAAGAAGTGGCGCGCGAATCCATCCGCAAGCCCTGGGTTGCCGGGCGGTACGTCTACTCCAACCAGGTTATTGGCCGCGACGTGCCGGGCATGAACATCAAGAGCGAAATTCCCTTGCTGGAAACGCACGGCTTCCTCAAGACCCAAGTCTTCGTGCCCGACAACCTGCGCGTGGTCACGCCGGACAACATGCTCAAGGTGGGCGAGTCGCTCGCGCTGACCACCTGCTCGAACTGCCACTCGCTGAGCGACACCGGCATGCGCCCGCTGCAAAACTATTTCGGCGGCACCAGCAACGTCGCTGAAGTGGAAACCTATCTGCGCGGCGCATTGTCCACCGGCGCCACGCTGTATATGCCCATGATTCCGCTCAAACCGGAAGAAGCCGAGGCGCTGGCCGTGTTCATCGTCAACATGAAACAGCCCCAGGCTGCCATCGCCCACATCCAGCACAAGGCCGCGCTGGCGCAGGCTGATAAGCCGGCCGCCTTGCCTGCAACCCTGACCGAAGAGGTGCGCTGACATGAACACCGAAATGCTCTACGCCCTGCGCGACGTCGCCGGGGTTCCGTCCCATCCGATCATTTTTCTGACACTGGGCGTGCTGACCTTTGCCCTGCACATCGCCGCGGTGCACGTCATGCTGGGCGGCACGGCGCTGGTCCTGGCAAACGCCTTCAGCAACAACCCCATGCGTCGCCGTCTGGCCGCCGCCATGACCACCACGGCCAAGATCGCCGTATCCGTTGCGGTGGTGCTGGGCGTGGCGCCGTTGCTGTTCGTGCAGGTGACATATGACCCGTTCTGGTACACCAGCAATGTGCTGTCGGCCTGGTGGGTGATCGGCTTCATCCTGCTGCTGATCGCGGGCTATATGGCACTGTATTTGTTCTACAGCCGCAATCACCATCTGGCCGACCCCAGGCAATCCGTGCGCTCGGGCTGGAGTTTGGTGGCCGCGCTGGCGCTGTTCCTCGTGGTGGGCTTCATCATGCATGTGCTCACCAACCAGATGCTCAGCCCCGAGAAGTGGATGGAGTGGTACGCGCCGGGCGGCGTGATTGATCCGCGCGGCCACACACTGCACGACTACAACCTGTGGCGCTTCGGCTTTTTCATCGCCCTGGCTGCGCCGGTCACGGGCGCCTGGCTCTACGCCTATCGCCGCTATCTCAGCGCAGGCCAACTGGCCGATGCCGCCTACCTGCAATGGGTTGGTAGCCTGGCCAGCAAGCTGCTCAACATTGGCGGCGTGGTCGCGCTGGTGTGTCTGGGCGGCTGGATGGCCACCCTGCCCGCGAACATTGCCGGGTTTGCCACCTCGCCGGTCGTGTTGCTCAGCGTGGCGTTGCTGCTACTCACCGTAGCCCTGCCCAAGGCGCTGGGCCAGCGCACGCTGAATTCCTCGTTGGGTTACGCGCCGTTCGCCCTGGGCGCAGTGGCGCTGATTGCCGTGGCCGCCCTGCGCGAAGTGCTGCGCTGGACCGTGCTCAAAGGCGTACACGGCTATGACGTGTTCACCTATCCGGTCCATCTGGACTGGTATAGCAATGTGCTGTTCTTCGCCACCTTCGCCCTGATCGGTGGCAGCACCCTGGCGTACTTCCTCACCATCGCATGGAAAGTCGGGCAGACGCCAAAGGGCCAGCTCTACACCCCGTCGGCCACTGTCGAGCGCATCGGCACCGCCTCGCTGTGGCTTATCGGCATCTGGATCGTGCAGTTCTTTGTGGTCGGCTTCGTTGTCTGGGCGCAATAAGGATTCTGTATGCGACTTCATCATCTCACCCTCACCCTGGTCGGGCTCGTGTTCGCCATCGGCCTGCTCGGCGCGAATGCACCCGTGTTTGCCGCCCCTGCCGTCGTTCCAGCCGCCGCCACACCACTTCCGCCGGGGCCGAAAACCCCGCCCAGCGGAGCCGCCATGGCGCAGACCTGCGCCGGCTGCCACGGCACGGACGGACGCCTGCACGCTGCCGCATTCATGCCGCTGGCCGGCATGCCCACGGCGCAGTTCGTGCAGGCCATGCGCGATTTCCGCGATGGCAAGCGCCCCGCCACGCTGATGCGCCACGTTGCCGAAGGCTTCAGCGATGGCGAAATTGACGCCATGGCGCGTTACTTCGTCCAAGTCAAACCCGAATGAGGAGCGCTCCATGAACGCACGTCGTCAATTCCTGCTAGCAGGTGCCGCCTCTCTGGGGCTGGCCGCTTTCCCTGCCATCGTTCGCGCCGGTCAGGCGTCTGCCCGCATCGTCATCGTTGGCGGCGGCGTGGGCGGCGCAACCGCAGCAAAGTATCTGAAGATGGCCGATCCCAGCCTGCAGGTCACGGTGATCGAAAAGAATCCGGTCTATATCCGCCCCTACGGATCGAGCGAAGTGCTCAATCAGCACGTCACCATGCAAGACCTGCAGGTGCGTTACGACGTTCTGCGCCAGAAACACGGTGTGGCCTTCGTGTTCGATGCGGCCAAAAGCCTGGACCCGGTGAACAAAACCGTCACCACGGCTGGCGGCAAGACGCTGGCCTACGACAAGCTGATCGTCTCGCCCGGCATCAAACTGCGCTATGACAGCCTGCCTGGCTATAGCGAGCAAGTGGCCGAAACGCAGGTCCCCAGCGGCTGGATCGCCGGCGCGCAAACCGCCCTGCTGGCCAAACAGTTGCAAAGCATGCGCGACGGCGGCACCTTCGTGTTGGCCGCACCGCCCAACCCCTACCGCTGCCCGCCCGGCCCGTATGAGCGCGCCGCGCTGATGACCGAATGGTTCAGCAAACACAATCCGCGCGCCAAGGTCATCATCGCCGACCCGAAAGACAGCTTTGTCACCGACGAAACCGCCCTGCTGGGCTGGAACCGGCTCTACGGCTTTCAACCACCGGTCGAATACCGCACCAAGATCAAGGCCGAACTCCTGCCGTCCACCAAGCCCTGCGCGCTGGAGTGGATTCAGGCCAAGTCAGGCGGCACGCCACAGCGGCTGGACGCCAAAACCATGACCCTGCACACCGCGGGCGGCGCCATCAAGGCCGACGTGATCAACGTCATTCCGGCCATGGTGGCCGGGCAGATCGCGTTCGACTTCGGCCTGACCAACGACAGCGGCTTCTGCCCGGTGCATCGCCATACGTTTGAATCCACCCTGCACAAGGACGTGCATGTGATTGGCGACTCCAGCGTGGCAGACGCCATGCCCAAGTCGGGCTTCTCGGCCAACACCCAGGCCAAATGGGTCGCGCGCGTCATCACCGACGCATTGGCCGGACGCGATCCCGGCACGCCCGTCTGGGAGAACACCTGCTACGCCCTCGCGGGCAAGGATTACGGCCTGTTCGTCGCCGACGTGTTCAAGATCAAGGAGGACGGCAAGATCGGCCGCGTCAACAAGGCACGCTACCTGCCGTTTGACGCCACACCCGCACAAATCCGCCTGTCCGCCGTCTATCAGCAAGCCTGGATCCAGGCCTTCACCCAGGACATCTTCGCATGAACACCGCTTCATTCCCCGCCGCATGGCGCGTGCTCGCCGTCGCTGCAATGCTGGTCACCAGTTCAGTCGTCCAAGGCAGTGAACACGCCCCATCCACCGCCAAGCCCTGGAGCCCTGTCACCCTGCAGACCGCGCTCAAAGACCTGCCAAAAGGCAATGTTGCCGCGGGCCTGAAGGTGCACACCACCATGATGTGCGCCTCCTGCCACGGAGCAGCCGGCAACGCCTCCACCATGAACTGGCCCAGCGTCGCAGGCCAGCGCTTTGACTACACCGCCAAGATGCTGCTCGACTATCGCAGCGGCCTGCGCGATGAAGACGAGCGCGCCGGATTGATGACCAGCATCGCCCGCATGATGAGCCCGCAGCAAATCGCCGATGTCTCGGCCTACTACGCCAGCCTGCCCAAGCCCGTTGCCCCGCAGGCCCAGGCCGCCCTCGCCGCTCCGCTCAGTGCGGCTGAACACAAACGCGTGGAGCAGCTCGTGCGCAAAGGAGATGCCAACCGCCTCATCACCGCCTGCGCCTCATGCCACGGCCTGCATGGCGAGGGCAAAGGCACAACTCCAGCCATCGCAGGTCAGACCACAGACTACTTCATCCGCACCATGCGGCTGTACCACAACGGCGAGCGCCACAACGATGTGTACAAAGGCATGAGCCAGTTCAGCCAGCGCCTGAGCGATGCCGACACCCTGCTCATTGCCCGCTACTACGCCAGCCTGGGGCAAAACCGGACGGCGAAGGCCGATTGATCCGCTCTCTCTTTCTTGACGCGCCCTTCCGTGCGTGGACGGAAGGCAGTCGGTGCCGCACGAAACATCGCGGCAGTCAACCGCCCGCGGCAATGAGCACGCCCACGAAAACCAGAAAGATCGCGAACACCCGTTTGAGCGACGCCCCGGAGATGCGGTGTGCCACGCGCACGCCATATGGAGCCAGTGCCATGGAGGCCACCGCGGTCACTGCCGCTGCGGGCAAAAATACATAGCCCAGCGAACCCGCCGGAAGCGGATGCGTTGGCGCATGCACGGAGAGCATGTAACTGAGCGCGCTGGAGATCGCGATTGCCAGCCCGCACACCGTGCTGGTCGCCACGGCCTTGACGGGTTTGACCCC
>JAFGXB010000142.1 GCA_016936875.1 Burkholderiaceae bacterium
CCGGTGGAGCGGGCGGGGCTTGATCTCGACTTTGAGTTGCCGCTCGACATCCCGTCGGCGACAGCGGAGCCGGAGCCTGCCGCGTCGTCGGAATTCAAACTGCTGCCCCGCGCAGACGACGCCCCGAAAAATTCCTGAACCGTTGTCGGGCGGCGGGTTTTATTTCTCGCCGTGCCCGCCCAGAAGGGCCGCAATTTTCCGACGGGGGCGAATGCTCGGCGACACGGAGCGTTGGCCGCTGCCGGTGTGGGTTGCGTCCGCCGGTTCCCAGGCGGGCTGTGCATTCGGATCGGCCTCGTAGGGCTTGTCGAACCAGGGGTCTTGCCGTGACGTGCGCCCCATGCGCGGCGTGGGCGCCACTGCCCCACCCAGGTTTTCTGGCAGTCCGCGCGACGCCATCGGGCGCGGACTGCGCAGCCCACGCGGCGCATCTCCATCCGCGTCGCGGCGGGGGCGCATGGCGGGTTGCAGTTGTACCGTCTGCTTCTCGAACTGGCGCTTGATCAGTTTTTCGATGTCGGCCAGCGAGCGCGCGTCACGCGCCGTTGCCAGGGTGATGGCCAGGCCGGAGGCCCCGGCGCGCCCGGTGCGGCCGATGCGGTGCACATAGTCTTCCGCGCTGAAGGGCACGTCGTAATTCACCACGCCGGGCAGCTCGGCAATGTCGAGGCCGCGCGCAGCCACGTCGGTGGCCACCAGGGCCTGAATCTCTCCGCGCTTGAAGGCGTCCAGCGTGGTCAGACGTTCCGCCTGCGATTTGTCGCCGTGCATGGCCGCCGCCTTGATGCCGTCGCGCTCCAGAGAGCGGGTCAGTCGGCCGGCGCCGAGGCGGCTATTGACGAACACAATGACTTGCGGCAACGGATTGTCGCGCAGCAGTTGCACCAGGGTGGCGCGCTTGTCGTCTTCTTCCACCTGATAGACCCGCTGCTCCACATTCGTCGCGGTGGCATTGGGGCGCGCCACTTCGACCAGCAGCGGGTTTTGCAGATAGCTCTGCGCCAGACGCTTGATTTCGGTGGAGAACGTGGCCGAAAACAGCAGTGTGGTGCGCTGCTTGGGCAGAAAACCGAGAATGCGCTGCAGGTCTGGCAGAAAGCCGATGTCGAGCATGCGGTCGGCCTCGTCGAGCACGACAAACTGCACCTGGCCCAGGTTGACGGTTTTTGCTTCCAGGTGATCGAGCAGACGCCCGGGCGTGGCCACGAGCAGATCGACGCCGTTGCGCAGCTCGGCCTTCTGCGGCGCCATGTCCATGCCGCCGAACACGCAGGCGCAGCGCAGCGGCGTGTGCTTGGCATAGGCCTTGAGATTGGTGTAGACCTGATCGGCAAGCTCTCGCGTCGGCGCCAGCATCAGTGCGCGCACCGGGTGGCGGGCAGGGGAGACGCTGGTGGACGCCAGCGGCAGGAGCTGCTGCAGAATGGGCAGGGAGAATGCGGCCGTCTTGCCCGTGCCGGTTTGTGCGGCGCCCATGATGTCGCGCCCGTCGAGCAGCAGCGGAATGGCCTTGGCCTGGATGGGCGTGAGCGTTTCGTAACCCATCTCGCTGACGGCGCGCAGAATGCGCGCGTCAAGCGCCAGGTCGGAAAATCGTTCGGGCAGGAGGGTGTCTTCGGTCGGGGTTGTCGTGGTGTTCATCCGTGCGGTATGTGATGGCGGCAATGGAAAATTGAGAAGCCGGACATCAGGTGGGACCGGCTCGGGCGCTGACTGTGTCAACGGGCGGGGCAACGAGGCCCGCGCAGAGTTCCGCCAAGGGATTTGCAGGGAAACAGGCCTGCCGCAGCGGATTCATTCTTTTTCTATTCTAGGGCCTGTTCACGCTCTGTCTGCACCCGCGTTGCCACCAGGCGGGGCGTTTGCGGCGTTGTCGGGCCCAGGCAAGGCTTGGCCGCCTTGCCTGGTGGCAACCCTTCGGGCCGGGGGGCTGGGCGGCGCACTGCCACGTTGCAGTCCGCTTGTGGTGCGACACACCACGGCACGGCCTGCGCCTCGCATTGCCTCCGCCCAGACCCCCGGCACGGGTGCAGACAGAGCGTGAACAGGCCCTAACGAGCAAGGCGATTGGCGCTGGTGGCGCTTCTGCGCGGTGGAAAATTGCGCGCGGCATTTTGTAAATTCAGCTTCCGTCCCCATTCTGTTTAATGAGAAACGCGCCGGGCCGACCCAAGTGTTTCTCTCAACTCATTCCCCGCACAGGAACGCACGATGGACTACAAGGATTACTACAAGGTCATGGGCGTGGAGCGCAGCGCAACGCAGGACGACATCAAGCGCGCCTACCGCAAGCTCGCCCGCAAATATCACCCCGACGTCAGCAAGGAAGCCGGGGCCGAGGCCAAGTTCAAGGAGCTGGGCGAAGCCTATGAGGTGCTCAAAGACCCGGAAAAGCGCGCCGCCTACGACCAGCTCGGCAGTAACTGGCGCGCGGGCCAAGACTTTCAGCCGCCGCCGGGATGGGGCGCGGGTTTCGAGCAGCGCGGCGGCATGCCGGACAACGAGGCCGATTTCAGCGACTTTTTCGAAACCCTGTTTGCCCGCAGCGGGTCTGCACGGCGGACGGGGGCGGGTGGGCAGGGCGCGCAAGGCATGCATCTGCGCGGCCAGGACCATCACGCCCAGGTGCTGATCGACCTGGAAGACGCCTACAAGGGCGCTGCGCGCACCCTCACCTTGCGCATGCCTGAAGTCGACGCGCAAGGCCATGTGGTCGCGCGTGAGCGCACCCTGCAGGTGCAGATTCCCAAGGGGGTGCGCGCCGGGCAGCACATTCGTCTGGTGGGCCAGGGCGCGCCGGGGCTGGGCGAGGGCGGCGCTGGCGATCTTTATCTGGAAATTGCCTTCAACCCGCACGGCCTGTACCGCGTGGAGGGGCGTGACGTGTTTGTCGATCTGCCGCTGGCGCCTTGGGAGGCGGCGCTGGGCGCTGAAGTGCAGGCGCCCACCCCGGACGGTCTGGTCGCGTTGAAAATTCCGCCAACCAGCGCGCCTGGTCGGCGTTTGCGGCTCAAGGGCCGCGGCATTCCAGGGGCCACGCCGGGCGATCTGTATGTGGTGACGCAAATTGTCTTGCCGCCGGCCGATACCGATGCGGCGCGCGCGGCCTATCAACATCTGCAGGGCGAGTTTTCCGCGTTCAACCCGCGCGCCGCTCTCAGGCAAGGAGCCAAAGCATGAGTCCCTCCGACATCACAGCGCCGCTGCGCGGCATCGTTCTGGAAGAGCAGGTCGAACTCAGCATGGACGATCTCTGTGCGGTGTGCCGGGTGGAGCGCACGCAGATCGTGCATCTGGTGGAGGAAGGGGTGATTGATCCCCTGCCATCCGTGCGCTCGGCCGTGCAGGTGACGCAGTGGCGGTTCAGCGGCGAGGCGCTGGGCCGTGCGCGCCGCGCCGTGCGCCTGCAGCGCGATCTGGAACTGAGTCCGGCAACCACGGCGCTGGTGCTCGATCTGCTCGACCAGATCGCCGCACTGCGCGGCGGCGTCCACGACTGAGAGGGTGTGAACACATCCGCCATGTCTGCTCATCGCGTCCAAACGGCCCCACTCGGCGTTGCAAATGCGCGCCGTGCCGCTGGGCACGGCTGTGCTTTGCGCCTGGATTGGAACCGCTTGGCCGTGCTGCTCCGCCACGCCGGATTCATTCACACCCGCTGAGTCATCTTCATGGCGCGTCAGGCTCGTCTGTTCAGCCCCGGTCACGCGCATTTGGTGCAATTGCAAGCCGTTGCGGGCATGCAGCCCCTGGCGGCAGCGCGGCAGCGCGATCGTTTCCTGTTGTGGATGCGCGAGGGGCTGGACAACACGGCCTTGCGTCTGTCTGCCTATGCGGTGTTGCCGCAGGCGGTCTGGCTGCTGCTCACCGCGGAGGTTGCGGCGGAACTCTCCACTTTTGTGCAAGGGCTGGCGCGACGCACCAGTCGGGCGCAGGAGCGTGCGGGCCCGGACGGCGTAGCGGCGCCGTCGGCTGGGCGCGTGCCCGTTTGGGCCGGGCGCTTTCGCAGCGCGGTCATCCAGCCGGGCGCGTGGGAACTGACGGCAATGGTCTGGATCGACCGGGCTACCGAAGAGTCTCAAGGAAACGTCGGGCCGGTCTGGCCCTGGAGCAGTCGCGCGGCCCATTGTGGCGAGACGATCGCTGGTCTGCCTTCTCCCGCGTTGTCTTTGCCCTCAGCCTACTGGGAGTTGGGCAATACACCGTTTGAACGCGAGGCGGCCTATCGCCAGTGCGTCCACCAAGGACTCAGTACGGCCAGCCTGCACGCGCTGGAGAATGGCTTGCGCAGCGGATCGGCGGTGGGTGATGCGGCTTTTTTGCGGCAACTCGAAGCCGATAGTGGTCGGCGCGTATTGCCTGCTCGTCGCGGCAGACCTCGCATGAAAGTTGCTTAACACTTGGCAGCACATGACTCTTTAATCTGTCCCTGAATTTTTTGCCGGGAAATTTCCCGTGGAATTTAATGGGGACAGATTAAAGAGTTTTTCTTGCATCGTCTGCTGCGATGCAGTAAATTCGCGTTCTCTTGTCGACTCATCGCGGAGCCTGCCATGTCCACGCCCCAAACTTCCGCTTCAAACTCCGAAATCGCCGCCTTGTCGCGCGATGGTCTGTATTGCCCGCAAAACGAACACGATGCCTGCGGCGTGGGGTTTGTGGCGCACATCAAGGGGGCCAAGTCGCACGACATCGTGCAGAACGGCTTGCTCATCCTGAAAAACCTCGACCACCGTGGCGCGGTTGGGGCAGACAAGCTCATGGGCGATGGCGCGGGTATATTGATCCAGGTTCCCGATGCCTTTTTCCGCGAGGAAATGGCGGCGCAGGGTGTGGAACTGCCGCCACCGGGCGAATACGGTGTGGGCATGATTTTCCTGCCGCGTGAGCAGGCCTCACGCCTGGCCTGCGAGCAGGAGATCGAGCGCGCCGTCCGCGCCGAAGGTCAAGTGTTGCTGGGCTGGCGCGACGTGGCCGTCGATGCCGACATGCCGATGTCGCCCACGGTGCGCGCCAAGGAACCGGTGATCCGCCAGGTGTTCATTGGCCGCGGCCCTGACGTGATGGTGACCGACGCGCTGGAGCGCAAGCTGTTCGTCATTCGCAAAACCGCGAGCCACGCCATCCAGCAACTCAATCTGCGTCACGGCAAGGAATATTTTGTGCCGTCCATGTCGGCGCGCACCATCGTTTACAAGGGTCTGCTGCTGGCCGATCAGGTGGGCGAGTACTACAAAGATCTGAAAGACCCGCGCGTGGTGTCGGCGCTGGCGCTCGTGCACCAGCGGTTTTCCACCAACACCTTTCCCGAATGGCCGCTGGCGCATCCGTACCGGCTGGTGGCGCACAACGGCGAGATCAACACCGTCAAGGGCAACTACAACTGGATGCGCGCGCGCGAGGGCGCGGTGAGTTCGCCGGTGCTCGGCGCCGATCTGCAAAAGCTGTGGCCGCTGATCTATCCCGGCCAGAGCGACACCGCGAGCTTCGACAATTGCCTGGAGCTGCTGCTGATGGCGGGCTACCCGCTGAGCCACGCCATGATGATGATGATTCCCGAGGCGTGGGAGCAGCACACCCTGATGGACCCGCGCCGCCGCGCCTTCTACGAATATCACGCCGCCATGATGGAGCCGTGGGACGGCCCGGCGGCCATCGCCTTCACCGACGGCCGCCAGATTGGCGCTACGCTCGACCGCAACGGCCTGCGCCCGGCGCGTTACATCGTGACCGACGATGATCTGGTCATCATGGCGTCCGAGTCGGGCGTGCTGCCGATCCCCGAGAGCCACATTGTCAAGAAATGGCGGCTGCAGCCGGGCAAGATGTTCCTCATCGACATGGAAGCCGGGCGCATCATCGATGACAAGGAGATCAAGAGCCAGCTTGCCGGCGCGCGCCCCTATGGCCAGTGGATCGAGAACCTGCGCATCCGCATCGACGATCTCGATCACCTCGGCCGCGCCGAGCCGTCGCCCTTTGCCTTGCTCGACAGCCAGCAGGCGTTCGGCTACACGCAGGAAGACCTCAAGTTCCTCATGGCGCCGATGGCCGAAAAGGGCGATGAGGCCGTGGGCTCGATGGGCAACGACGCCGCGCTGGCGGTGCTGTCCAATCGCGCCAAGCCGCTCTACAACTACTTCAAGCAGTTGTTCGCGCAGGTCACCAACCCGCCCATCGACTCCATCCGCGAAAACATGGTGATGTCGCTGGTGTCCTTTATCGGTCCGCGCCCCAATCTGCTCGACATCAATCAGGTCAATCCGCCGATGCGGCTGGAAGTCAGCCAGCCCGTGCTCGACTATGACGACATGGCGCGCCTGCGCTCCATCGCCCAGCACACCGGTGGCAAGTTCCGCAGCTTCGAGCTCGACATCTGCTATCCGGTGGCCTGGGGGCAGGAAGGCATCGAGGCGCGCATCGCGTCCATCTGCGCCGAAGCGGTGGATGCGCTCAAGAGCGGCCACAACATTCTCATCATCACCGACCGCCACATGAGCGCCGAGCGCGTGGCCATTCCGGCCCTGCTGGCCATGAGCGCGGTGCATCAGCACCTCACCGCACACGGCCTGCGCACGCAAACCGGGCTGGTGGTGGAAACCGGCAGCGCGCGCGAAACTCACCATTTCGCCGTGCTCGCGGGCTATGGTGCCGAAGCCGTGCACCCCTATCTGGCGCTCGACACCATTGCCGACATGGCGCGCGATCTACCCGGCGATCTCAGCGCCGAGAAGGCGATTCACAACTACATCAAGGCCATCGGCAAGGGCATGCAGAAGGTGATGTCCAAGATGGGCATTTCCACCTATATGAGTTACTGCGGCGCGCAGATTTTCGAAGCCGTGGGCCTGTCGCGCGAGCTGGTGGACAAATACTTCACCGGCACCTCCACCCAGGTGGAAGGCATTGGCGTGTTCGAGGTGGGGCAGGAGGCGCTGCGCATGCACCGCGATGCGTTCGGCGATTCGCCGGTGCTCGCCACCATGCTCGACGCCGGGGGCGACTACGCCTGGCGCACGCGCGGCGAAGAGCATCTGTGGACGCCCGACGCCATTGCCAAGCTGCAGCATTCCACCCGGTCCAACAACTTCAACACCTACAAGGAATACGCCCAGCTCATCAACGACCAGTCGCGCCGCATGCTCACCCTGCGCGGGCTGTTCGAGTTCAAGCTCGACCCCAGCAAGGCCATCGCCATCGACGAGGTTGAACCAGCGTCTGAGATCGTCAAGCGTTTCGCCACCGGCGCCATGTCGCTGGGCTCCATTTCCACCGAGGCGCATTCCACCTTGGCCGTGGCGATGAACCGCATCGGCGGCAAGAGCAATACCGGCGAAGGCGGCGAAGACCCGCTGCGCTACCGCGCCGAAATGCGCACGGGCTCAGCCGGCATCCAGGACGGCGACACCATCGGCAGCGTGCTCGGGGCCGAGCGCATCGTCAGCGACATTCCGCTGAAAAGCGGCGACTCGCTGCGCTCCAAGATCAAGCAGGTCGCCTCGGGCCGTTTCGGCGTCACGGCCGAATACCTGGCGTCGGCAGACCAGATCCAGATCAAGATGGCGCAGGGCGCCAAGCCGGGTGAGGGCGGGGAGCTTCCGGGCCACAAGGTCTACCCGTGGATCGCCAAGACCCGGCACGCGACCCCGGGGGTCGGCCTGATCTCGCCGCCGCCGCACCACGACATCTACTCGATCGAGGATTTGGCACAACTTATTTTCGATATGAAACAGGTCAATCCAAATGCGAAAGTAGCGGTTAAACTTGTCTCTTCTGCCGGTGTTGGTACG
>JAFGXB010000143.1 GCA_016936875.1 Burkholderiaceae bacterium
CCCGAAAAATTCACAAGCTCTGAGCGCCCCCAGGGTCGGCTCGCCGACCCGCCCCCCGTGGGGGTCAAGGAAACTTGGGGCGGCCCTACGTTTCCTTGAGAGGCCGCTGCGTGATCCACCGACCACTTGCCGTCTGCACAACACTGCGCACAAAGCGTGCTGATGCCCTCGGTCAAATGATTCGGCTCTGCGGCTTTGTCGCCGCAGCGTCACCTTCCTGACAGGCCATCGCGCAAAAAATTCTGGAACTCTCTCGAATGTCCGGCGATGACCCGCGTGCGCTTCCCAGCGCGTTCACAGTTTCAGTTTGCTGCGTGCCTGGGCCTCGCTCAGGCCGCCCATCTGGACACAGGTGCCCGCAGCCACCACGCGAAAATCAGCCGGGCTGTTCGTCGCGCTGCTCTGGCCTTTGCAACTATGCAAGCCGCCCAGACTGGCGCAATCGTTCTGCCCTGCTGCGGAAATTCCGAAACATTTTTCCATGTTGGCGGCATGTGCGGCAGGCGACATGCCCAGCACGCCGAAAGCCAGTACGGACGCGGCGGCAGATTGAAGAAACTGACGTTTGTTCATGATGAAACTCCTTGTCTGTTGAATGGCGCAGCGTTCAGGATTTCTGCGCGGACTGGCCTTGCGGATAGCAGGGCATCTCTCCGTTGGCGCCATGACTGGCGCTGTGTTGCCCGGCACAGGTCGCATGCGCCGCAGGCAACATGGCCCCCATGCCTGCCGCCAATACGGCAGCACTCACTAAGCGCGTCCAGGTGAATCGGATGGTGTTCATGAAAGTCTCCTTGAAGGTCGATTGACAATCCCGGGCATTCCCGGGATACGCTGCGCCCCCTTGCTATGGAAGAATGTGCAGCGTGACAATTCGTCGCAGACGACGCGCGCAACTGACAAAGTGTTACATCTATTTCTCTCACGGCCCTCTGCCTGATGCCAGACACCGACGATATTTCGCTGCGCATTCAGGCCTTGCGCCCCGCACTGCTGCGGCTGGCGCAATTGCAGTTGCGCAATCTCGCCTGGGCAGAGGATGCCGTCTCAGACACCATCCTTGCGGCCATCGAAGGCATTGGCGCATTCAATGGCCAGTCCCAGCTCAAGACCTGGGTCGTCGGCATCCTCCGACATAAAGTGCTCGACCAGCTACGGCTGCGCAAGCGCGAATGCGCCTACGACACCGACGAGGACGGCGACGTGCTCGAAGACCTGATCTTTGTGCCCAATGGCCATTTTCGGGAGATGCCGCAGTCGTGGAGCGGCCCGGACGCGCTGCAGCAGCGCCAGTTTTTCGAGGTGCTCGAAGCCTGCATGGACGCGCTTCCCGGGCAACTGGGCCGCGTCTTCCTGATGCGCGAATGGCTGGAACTCGACACCGACGCCATCTGTCAGGAATTGGGACTGACATCGACCAATGTCTGGAAAATTCTGTCGCGCGCCCGACTACGGCTGCGCGAGTGCCTGCAACTCAATTGGTTCGGAAATCAACCCACGTGAAACTCTCAAGGAAACGCAGGGCCGCCCCAAGTGTCCTTGACCCCCACGGGGGGCGGGTCGGCTTGCCGACCCAGGGGGCACTCTCAAGGAAACGCCGGGCCGCCCCAAGTGTCCTTGACCCCCACGGGGGGCGGGTCGGCTTGCCGACCCAGGGGGCACTCAATACGGCTGTTCGACTGGCTGGCCCAGGTTCCAGTTCCGTTGCCAATCGGCCAGGTAGCGCGCGGCCAGCTCGGGCGCGTTCCACACCACCAGCACATTCTCCGCGTTGCGATGCGCCGCGGAGTAGGTGTAGTTGAAGCTGCCGGTCTGCACGGTGCGGCGGTCGATCACCATGTATTTATCGTGGAAGATGGGATAGATGTCGATGCTGCGCACCGCAATTCCCGCGTTGCGCAAAATGCCGATGGCATGTTTCGCGTAGCGGGCGTCCTGGTCAAAGTTGCCCTTCCAGTCCAGCAGCACATGCACCGCAACCCCGCGCTTCTTCGCCTGCACCAGCGCGCGCGCCACGTCGGACGACGTGAGCAGGTAGGCCGCCATGTGGATGCTGCTGTGCGCCTGGTCGATGGCCTGGATCACCAACGCCAGGGCTCCGCCAGACGGCGAGAAGGCGCTCGATATGGCGACATTCGGCGCAAGCGCCATGGATTGCGGCGTGCGCGCCTGAGCGGGCAGGGCGCAGGCGGCGCCGAGAAGCAGGACGCAGCCTAGCCAGAATGTGCGAAATGGTTTGATCTGCATGATGAAAGCGGGCGTGAAAAAGCCCGGTCGTGCCGGGCTTGGACGGCGGCGGGCTTTGTCAGCCCTCGGTGCCAACACCTTATTTCAGGTGCGCGCTGACCAGTTTGGTCATCTCGAACATGCTGACTTGATCCTTGCCGAAAATCGGCTTGAGCTTGGCGTCAGCGTTGATCATGCGCTTGTTCGCGGCGTCTTGCAGATTGTGCTTCTTGATGTATTCCCACAGCTTTTTCACCACTTCGGTGCGCGGCAGCGGGGTGGTTCCCACCACGGCGGCCAGATGCGCCGAAGGCGTGAGCGGCTTCATGAATGCCGCGCTGGGCTGGCGGGTGGTTTTGGCGGCGGTCGCTTTTTTTGCCGCAGGTTTTGCAGTGGCCATATTGAGTGCACTCCGAGAAGTTGAGCTTTTGGTCCGCGGGTTCGCAGTACGGCCTGGGCCGACCGCAAACCGTGCGGATTCACCGTTGTCATGGATGCGGGACTGGAGACTCCAGTCCCGCTGGAATATTGAGTTGACCCAAACCTTACGGTTCTGCATTCCTGCGCCCCGATCGGCGCGGCATCGCCGGTGGGCCAAGCTCAATCAGACGCATATTAAGCCGGGCGCGCCGTCGGCCGACACACGCGCGGATTTTTTTTGCATTTCCGCCGCGCTTTTGTTGCCTTGTCCACCGTGGCAGAGTGCAGACAAGGGGCACTGCACAAGTCTGACCTTTTTCTTACACTGCTTGCGCCATCCGGCCTTGATGGCTTGAATGCGCGTTTCCATCCCCACCCAGCAAGGAGTCTGTCGATGAACCCAGCCACGCTTGACCCGAAGAAAATCGTTGCCGCCGTGCTCGCCTGCGGCCTGTTGGCCGCAGCACCCGCTTATGCGCAGTTTGCCAAGCCGGAGCAGGCGGTGAAGTATCGCCAGTCGGCCTTCATTTTGATGGGCGCCAGCTTCGCCCGCCTGGGTGCGATGGTGCAGGGCAAGGTGCCGTTCGATGCCAAGGCGGCGGTGGAGAACGCCGAGATCGTGGCCTTCATGTCGCATCTGCCGTGGCAGGCCTTTACACCGGGGACGGATCTGCCCGATTCGCACGCCAAACCGGCCATCTGGAAAGAGATGGACAAGTTCAAGGCCGACGCCAACAAGCTGCAGGAGATGACGCCCAAACTCGTCGCCGCGGCCAAGACCGGCAAGCTCGACGAGATCAAGGTGGTGTTCGGCGAAACGGCCAAGACCTGCAAGTCCTGCCACGACAGTTTCCGCGAAGAACTTTGACGAGTTTTCGCCCCTGCACAAACCCGCCGGTGGCGGGTTTGTTTTTTTCAGCGGTTGAACCGCGCAGCGGCGCAGGCGGAAACGTCACGCTGCAAGAACGGGCGTGGTTTGGTGGAGAGCGTGTTGGCTTTCGGAGAAGACGGCGCCAAGATGCGCAATGGCGGTGTCGATCTGCTCGGGGGTGGCGGTGGCGTAAGACAGGCGCAGGGTGTTGCGCGGCACGGGGCCGACGGCGTAGAACGCCGTGCCCGGCACATAGGCCACCTTGCGCGCCAGGGCTAGCGGCAGCAGCGCGGTGGCGTCTGCGCCGTCCGGCAGGCGCAGCCAGAGGAACATGCCGCCTTGGGGTACGTCCCAATGCACGTTGCCGGGCATATGGCGGGACAGGGCGGCGAGCATGGCGTCGCGCTGCGCGCGGTACAGGGCGCGGATACGCGGCAGTTGCGCGTCGAGCAGGCCGCCTTCCAGCACATTGAGCACCAGGCGCTGCGTCAGGCTGGAGGTTTGCAGATCGGCGGCCTGGCGCGCCAGAGCCATTTTGGCGATGATGTCCTGCGGGCCGTGCACATAACCCAGACGCAGTCCGGGAGACAGCACCTTGGAGAAGGTGCCCAGCAGAATGCTCTGGCCCGCAAGCTGCGCGGCCAGCGGCGCGGGCGGCGGGCCGTCGAACCACAGCGCGCCGTAGGGGTCGTCTTCCACCAGGGCGATGGCGCTGTGCTGCAAGGCTTGCGCCCATTGCGTGCGTCGCGCCGCCGTCATGGTCTGGCCGGTCGGATTGCGGAAATTGGGCTGCAGATAGACCATGCGCGCGGCGCGGCGCTCGGGCGACTGCAGTGCGGGCAGCGGGCCATCTGCGTCTTCGTCCAGATCGGCGAACTGCGGCGCATACGGAGAAAAAGCCTGCAGTGCGCCGAGGTAAGTGGGGCGCTCGACCAGCACGGTGCTGCCAGGGTCGATCAACACCCGCCCCACCAGATCAAGCCCTTGCTGCGAACCACTGGTGATGAGCACTTCCTCGGCCGTGGCGTGCACGCCCTGCGCCCGCAGATGCGCGGCCACCCACTCGCGCAAGGGCGCAATGCCTTCGCTCGGGCCGTACTGCAGGGCGCCCTGTGCCTGCGTGTCGAATACCTCGGCGCAGGCGGCGCGCAGCGCGTCCACCGGAAAGCTGTCGGCCGCAGGCAGGCCGCCGGCCAGCGAGATCATGCCCGGCTGTTCGGTGAGTTTGAGCAACTCGCGGATGGGCGAGGTGGTGTAGTGCGCGCTGCGCTGGGACAAGGTGATGGACATGGTTTATCTCTCTCTGTGTGCCCCCAGGGTCGGCTCACCGACCCGCCCCCCGAGGGGGACAAGGAAACTTGGGGCGGCCCGGCGTTTCCTTGTGGGTGAAAACCGTTGAAGGCGCGGCATGCACCGGCATGCGCCGCGCGAGAAAAACAACGCCGAGCACGCCCGCGGCGAACAGCAGCGTCGTGGTGTCGAGCGTCTCGCGCAGCAAGGCCGCGGCAGCCAGCATCGACAGGAAGGGCTGCAGCAACTGTAATTGCGAGAAGCGCACCGTGCCGCCCAGTGCCAGGGCGCGATACCAGGCGAGGAAACCCAGCCACATCGACACCACGGCGACGTAGGCAAATCCGCCCCAGGCTGCGGCCTGCACCGCAGCGCCTGGCCGCAGCCACCACGCCGCAGGCAAGGTGATCGGCAGGCTGAGCACCAGCGCCCAACTGATGACCTGCCCCGCTGGACGCGACCGGGACAGATGTCCGCCCAGCGCATACCCCAGCGCCGCCGCCAGCATGGCGCCAACCAGCAGCCCGTCGGCCAGGTGCCACTGCAACGAGACGCCGCCACCGCCATGCAGCACGGCGTAGCCCATCACCAGCGCAGCGCCCACGAGGGCGCAGGCCCAGAACCCCAGCGAAGGCCGTTGCCCGGCGAGCAGGGCGCCGATGGCTGCGGTGAACAGCGGCAGCAAGGCGAGGATGAGCGAGGCGTGCACCGCGTCCACCTGCCGCAAGGCGATGGAGGTCAGCAGCGGAAAGCCGAATACCACCCCGCCCGCCATGGCGCCCAGCAAAACCCATTCGCGCGGCTGCGGCCAGGTGGCGCGTTGCACCAGCAGCCAGAGCGCAGCAAGCACTCCGGCCACGGCGGCGCGGCCCAGCGCCACGAATTCCGGCGAGAGTTGCGGCTGCTGGCTGGAGCCCACGGCCAGCCGCGTCATGGGCAGTGACAGCGCAAACAGGCCCACGCCCAACAGGCCCAGGGCCACGGCCTCCCACCCGACTGGCAGGCGAAAGCGCGGAATCTGTGTGGCGCGGGGCGTGTTCATATAGCGCAGCTTAAAATCAAAAACCAATACAGAATCAATACAGATTACGGCAACAAAAAGGACACTGTATGCAGGATCCGGGCAATACAGACACGCTGGCGGATGCGGCAAACCCGCTGCAGCGCAAGGCCGCCATCACCTTGGCGGAGCAACTCAGTGCGCAATACTCCGCCCGCATCCGCAACCGCCTGTTGCCGCCTGGCAGCCGCCTGCCCTCGGTGCGCGACTGCGCACGCCACCACGGCGTGAGTACGCAAACCGTGGTGGCGGCGTATGACCGGCTACAGGCGCAGGGATTGGTTGAAGCGCGGCCACAGCGTGGCTACTTCGTGCGGAGCGTCGCTGACGAGGCGCCCGCCGCAGCGCGGCGCGACGGCGCGCGCAGCCCGGCGTCTGTGCTGGCCGCGCCAACCCACGCCACCGCCCTGGTGCGCGGCATGTTTCACCAGATGGGCACGGGCTCTCAAGAAAACGCAGGGCCGCCCCAAGTTTTCTTGACCCCCACGGGGGGCGGGTCGGTGAGCCGACCCTGGGGGCGCTCTCAAGGAAACGCAGG
>JAFGXB010000144.1 GCA_016936875.1 Burkholderiaceae bacterium
AAGGCGCCGAAACCGCCGATTCCAGCGAGCACGCCATCGCGCAGCGTCCGCCTGGCCAGGGGTTTAATGGCGTCCACCAGCGCATCTCCTGCGTCGATGTCCACGCCGGCGTCGCGATAGGTCAAGGGGGTTTTTTGCATGATGGGCAAGGTTTGAAAAGGCAGAGCGGGCAAGTTGCCGACGGTTCTGGCAGCGAACAGGCAGAACGCGGCATCGGGCGCGTGCAGCATCCTGCACCGCATAAAATGACAGGCTGTTGATTTTAGAGTGCGTGCGGCGTACCGCTTCAGGAACGCAAGCCTGCCGCCCCCGCGCCTTCCGTGCAATTCCTCGGCCAAGACAATCCAATCCCTGCGCGCCCATGCTCCTGACTCCTCCGCTCAAAAACGCGCTCATCTGGCTTGGGATCGGTGTCGCCTTGCTGTGGTTGATCTGGCTGCTGGGCAGCATCCTGATGCCTTTTCTCGTCGGCATCACCTTGGCCTATGTGCTGCATCCGCTGGTGGAAAGGCTCAAAAATCACCGCATCCCGCGCGCCCTGGGGGCGGCTTTGGCCATCACCGTGGCCATCGGCTTGTTCGTCGGCCTGTTTTTGCTGCTGGTGCCAGTGATCGGCCAGATCGTTCCTCTCATCCGCGAAAAATTTCCGCTGCTGCTGCAAACCATTTATAACTGGAGCACACCCCTGCTGGCCCGGTTTGATATTCATCTCCAGTTCTCGCCCGCAAGCGTGCAGCAGACCCTGTCCAAGTATCTGACCGCTCACGGAGAAGATTGGGCGGGTCTGGTGCTGCGCTCTGCCAGCACAGGGGGCATCGGCCTGCTCGTCCTGCTGGGCAATCTCACGCTGATTCCCGTTGTGGCCTTCTATTTGCTGCTCGACTGGGGCCAGACCCTGACCCGGCTGAGCGCACTGATTCCGCCCAGACACCGTGATGCCGTCCTGCACTTTTTCCACGACTGCGACATCATCCTCGGCCAATACCTGCGCGGACAGTTGCTGGTGATGCTCATCCTGGCGTTCTATTACTCGGCCGGCCTGGCAATCGCCGGGTTCAACCTCGCGCTGCCGGTAGGCATCTTCACCGGGCTGGCGGTGTTTGTGCCCTATGTGGGCTTCGGTCTGGGCCTGCTGCTCGCGCTCACGACCGGCGCGCTGCAGTTCCTGAGCTGGTACGGCGTGATCGCGGTCGCCATCGTCTATGGCGTTGGGCAACTGATCGAATCGCTCTACATCACGCCGAAATTCGTGGGCGAAAGCATCGGCCTGCATCCGCTGCTGGTCATTTTCATCCTGCTGGCCTTTGGCACCCTGTTCGGATTCTGGGGCATTCTGCTCGCCCTGCCCGCTGGTGCCTTGCTGCTGGTGGTGACGCGCCGACTCCTGGCCTGGTACCGCCAGAGCGCGCTTTTTGTCTGAAGCATGCCCCTGACCACTCCTGCGCATCCCGCGCCAAACACCGACTCAAACGCCAGCCTCGCCGCGCGCCAGCACGTTTTGCCGCTGGAGTGGGACGCCGAGCAAACCCTCGCCAATTTCGACCCCGGCAGACAAAGCGATAACGCTCTGGCTCTGCAGGCCTTGCGCGATCTGCTGCGACAACCCAGCCACAGCGCGCTCTACCTCTGGGGCGAAACCGGCAGCGGCAAAAGCCATCTGCTGTGGGCCGCCTGCCATGCGCAGCAACAGGCGGGGCGCTGGACGCTCCTGCTCACGCCGCAAACCCCGGCGTCTGCCTGGCCGGATGTCAACGATCTGCTGGCGCAGAACGCCGGTGGCCTGCTGGCGGTGGACGACACGCAAAACCTCTCCGACTGGCAGCAGGACTGGTTGTTCGGCCTGTATAACGCCGCGCGCACTGCCCAGCTCGCCTTTCTCGCCAGCGGCAACGCCACCCCGGCGGCTTTGCCGCTGCGCGCGGATCTGCGCACCCGCCTGAGCTGGGGCCTGGCGCTGCGCTTGAGCCCGCCGGACGACACCGTGCGCGCCCGCGTGCTGCAACGCCTGGCGCACGACCGCGGCTACGCCCTCAGCCCCGAGTTGCTGCACTACATGCAGACCCATCTCAGCCGCGACCTGTCCCGGCTGGCCATCCTGATGGCCGCGTTTGACCGTTATGCTTTAGCTACGCAACGCCCAGCCACCGTTCCTCTGCTCAAATCCCTACTGGCGGAACAGCCGCAGTTGCTGCAATCCGCAGCGCCCAGCGCCGTTTCCGGCTGAGCAGTCCACACCACGCCTCATCCTTCCATGCGCAAGCTCGCCCTGTTCGATCTCGACAACACGCTGATCCCCTTCGATTCCGACCACGCTTTCGGGCAATACGTCGCCGAGTTGGGTTGGGTCGATGCCGCGCAACATCGCCAGCAAAACGAAGCGTTCTACCGCCAGTACAAAGCCGGCACACTCGATCTCGCCGCCTATCTGCGCTTCGCCCTGCAGCCCATCGCCGGGCGCGAATTGACCGAGCTGCACACCGCGCACGCAGGCTTCATGCGCGATGTCGTGCTGCCGCAAATGCAACCCGCCGCGCAGCAATTGGTCAACCGCCACCAAAACGCGGGCGACCTGTGCTGCATCGTCACCGCCACCAACACCTTCGTCACCCGCCCCATCGCCGATGCCTTCGGCGTGGAGCACCTCATTGGCGTTGAACTCGAACGCGATGCGCAAGGCCGCTACACCGGCAACTGGGTCGGCACCCCCTCGTTCCGCGAAGGCAAGATCATCCGCACCGCGCAATGGCTGGCCGCGCAAGGGCTGGACTGGAGCGACTTCGACCAGATCTGGTTCTACAGCGATTCGATCAACGACCGCCCCCTGCTTGAACACGCCACGCACCCCGTGGTCGTCCACCCCGACCCGCTGCTGGCCGAAGTCGCCCGCGAAAAAGGCTGGCCCACACTCCAATTGTTGACATGATCCGCAAATTCATCAGCCGCCTGTTCACCCCAAGCAAAGCCGAAAACACCGCACAAGGCCGCGGTCAGCGCCGCGATCTGCCGCGCGCTCAGCACCAGATCGACGCCAGCCGCATTCCGACCAACGCCCGCAATACCGTGCAGACACTGCAGCAAGCCGGCTATGAGGCCTACATCGTCGGCGGCGCGGTACGCGACCTGCTGCTGGGCCACAAGCCGAAAGACTTCGACGTCGCCACCAGCGCCACGCCCGAGCAGGTCAAACCGCTGTTCAAGCGCGCCTTCATCATCGGCCGACGCTTCCGCATCGTGCATGTCATGTACGGGCGCGACATCATCGAAGTCTCCACCTACCGCGCGCTGCACGACGCGCAGGCCGCCGAGTCCGTCAGCGGCAACGAACGTACCTCGCGCAAGGCGCTGGCCGATAAAACCCTGGCTGTGGACAGCAGCGGCCGCGTGCTGCGCGACAACGTCTGGGGCACACTCGACGACGACGCCGAGCGCCGCGACTTCACCATCAACGCGCTCTATTACGACCCGATCCGCGACGTGGTGGTCGACTATCACCAAGGCATGGACGACCTGAAAAAACGGCGCCTGCGCATGATCGGCGACCCGGCAGCGCGCTACCGCGAAGACCCGGTGCGCATGTTGCGCATCGCCCGCTTCGCCGCCAAGCTGGGCTTCGACATCGACCCGGCCACCCTCGCCCCCATCGCCACCAGCGCCGACCTGCTCAGCAACGTCCCCGCTGCACGTCTGTTCGACGAAATCATCAAACTGCTGCAAACCGGCCACGCCGTCGCCTCCTTGCAGCAACTGCGCCGGCTCGGCCTGCACCACGGCCTGCTGCCCCTGCTCGACCCGGTGCTCGAAAAACCGCAAGGCGAGCGCTTCATCACCTCCGCGCTGGAAGACACTGACGCGCGCATCGGCCAGGGCAAGACCGCCAGTCCCAGCTTTCTGTTTGCCTGCCTGCTATGGCACGATGTGGAGCAACGCTGGAACGCACTGCTGGCTGAAGGCGTCGCCCCACTGATGGCGCTCGATCAGGCGGCGGACGAAGTGCTCTCCGCGCAAGCCGAGCGTCTGGCCATTCAACGCCGCATCGCCACCGATATGCGTGAAATCTGGTCGCTGCAATCGCGCTTCGAGCGCCGCACCCCCCGTTACGCCAACAGCCTGGTCGAGCATCCCCGGTTTCGCGCCGCCTACGACTTTCTCAGCCTGCGCGCCCGCAGCGGCCAGGCCGAGCCGGAACTTGTGCAATGGTGGGAAACCTTCCAGTTCGCCGACGCCGACGGCCGCGCAGTCATGCTTGCCGCCGCCCCGCAGCCCAGCGCAGCCACCAAGGCCAAGCGGAGACGGCGGCGCAAAAAACCGGCGGCCGCCGCAGAGACAGGCGACAGTGCCGACGCGTCCTCCATCGATTGAACCCCGATGTCCTGCGCCGATGATGTCGTCGCCTTCGTTGCCCTCGGCGCCAATCTGGGCGATGGCGCGGCTGCGCTGCGAGCCGCCGTCCACGCCCTTGACACCCTGCCGCTGGTACGGGTTGTCGCCCGCTCCAGCCTCTACCGCACCGCGCCGCAACAATCCAGAGGGCCGGACTACTGGAACGCGGTGGTCAAGCTGCACACCGCGCAGTCGCCAGACGCGCTGCTCGACGCCCTGCTGCAGATTGAAGCAACCATGGGCCGCGAACGAATCAGCGGCGCCGTCAACGCCCCCCGCACCCTCGATCTGGACTTGCTGATGTACGGCACCCTGCACCGCCAGACCCCGCGTCTGACCCTGCCACATCCCCGCATGGCGCTGCGCGCCTTTGTTCTTGCACCACTCGCCGAGGTCTGGCCAGAAGGCGCAATCGGTCACGTTCCCGTCTCCGAACTGGCTGCACAACGCATCGCCGAAGGTCAGGCCATCGAAAAACTTGGCCCCTTTTAGAAGGTGCAGACGAAACCAATATCGTTCGCGTGATACGCGGATCGCTGCATACGCGGGGGAGGTGTCGAATGGTCAGGAGGGCATAGATTGAGCAAGCTGGACGACCGAGCCGCAAGCCCTCGCTGAACACGGACCATACGGCTGTTCGGTTTGTTCAATTTGTTCTCACAGGCCGGGGCGGTTCAGTGAGCGCCACCGGGCTGCTGGTGATCAGGTCAGACGCCTGAGACGTGCAAGCAACGCGGTGCCAGCCGCGTCCAGCGTGGTGTCGTTCACCACGCTGATGTCGATTTCGTCCGGGGCAAGTTCCAGTGCGCGAGCGCGCTGCAAGCGGGCTGCGATCATGTCCGGCGTCTCGCGGCCCCGCTGCTGCAAACGCCCGGCAAGCACCACAGAAGAGGCCGTGATCTGCGCCACGATCAAGCCTGGGAACCGCCTGCGCGCCTCTGACAGCCAGCCGCGTGAACCATTGACCAGCACCGTGCGCCCCTCCTTCAAGGGCGCCAGTTCGGCGTGACGCACGCCATACCAGAGGCCATTGGCGAACCAGTGCATGGCGAAGGCCTGTTCATCGATCAAGGTCGCAAACGCATCCTGGGCGATGGTTTCATGCGCCTCGCTGGCCGCATGGTCGGGGCGGGAAATGCAGCGGCGCGCGAGCGTGAGCTGGTCTTGCGGCTGCGCGTGCTGCATCAGCCAGGCGAGCACGCTGTCTTTGCCCGCCCCGGACGGGCCGATGACATAAATCAAACGGCCCGGCTTCATGCCAGTTCAGCCTGGGCAATGCGCAGGAAATCGGCACCGGTCCGCGGCTCAATGCACAGCGACAACGCCTGCAACAACACAGGTTGCGGCAGGATGGAAAACTGCGCGCTGGCATGCGCCTGGAGTGCGGCGATCTGCGCCGCGCTCAGCTTGCGCAGATCGCCTGTGAGCGTGAGGTGAAAACGAAAGCGGTGCAGGACATGCGGGTAGCACCAGCGGCGCAACAGGGCTTGTTGTTCCGCATCCAGCTTGCCCTGCGCAATGCGCGCGGTGATGTCGTCCTCATCCGGCGTCGCGGCAAAGTCATGCAGATCGACAACGCAACGCTGCGCCAGGGCCTGCAGTGCGGCGCTGGGCTGCTGCGGCACCAGGGCGAGAAAACTCCCGAGTTGCTGCACTTTCAGTGACGGCAACTCCAGCCCATGCATCTGCTTTGCCAGCTCACGAAAGGCGAATAGCAACTCGGCTTCGGTCCGACTCACTCCCAGCCGAAACGGAGCCTTGAGCGTGGCGTGCCAACCATACCGCCGCGGCGTGCGCGTGATGGCGGCGAACGCCTCGGCGCTCCAGCCAGACGGCAAGGGCTGCGCAAGGGGTTGGCCACGATCGATACAGCGACCGAGCCAGCGCGCGCCCGCCTCGGCCCAGGCTGAGCCTTGCTGCGGGCTGAAGTACACCGCGTAGCGCGCCTGCGCTGCCAGTTGCGCCGGATCAGACATCGTGCTGCACCGTGAGGGTGATGCGGTCGCCGGCGAACCAAGCCACTGCATATTCGATCGGCACGCCCTGCACATCCACGTTCACACTGTTGACCTGCAGCACCGGGCGCTGCACGGGCTGCAGCAAGGCCTGCGCCACGCGCTCGTGCGGCAGTTGTGCGGCAATGCGGCTTTCGCGGCGGGTGTAGTCCATCACGCCCAGCGCGGCAAAGGCGCGGGTGATTGAGCCGGTCTGCTCCACCGCGTCGGCCAGGCCGTCGAAGCGCGGCAGCGGAAACCAGCGCTGGCTGAACAGCACGGGCCGTCCATTGCCCTGGCCGAGCACGTCGAGCTGCAGCACACGGCTGCGGGCGGGCAGTTCCAGCGCATGGGCGATTTCTGCCGTGGCGCGCAGATGCAGGCGTGCCGTGACCTGCAATGTACCGTCAACACCGGCCAGACTCAGACTTGCGCTGAGGCGGGTGCGCCGCCCCAGCACCATGTCCATGGCGAAATCTTCCACATAGGTGCCACTGCCCTGCACCATGCGCACCACACCGCGCGCGGCCAGACTGGACAGGGCGCGGCGCACGGTGTGCCGGTTGGCACCGAACCGCTGCGCCAGACTGTGTTCAGTGGGCAGGCGCGCGCCCGGCGGGTGCTGGCCGCTGGCGATGTCCTGCGTGAGCTGTTCGGCAATGGAGGCCCACACGCTCTCGCGCTCTTGAGTCGGCTCGTCTCGTTCTTCGGTTCGCATGAAAGATCTTGTCACAATAAAGACACGCAATACGCCTACGCTTCGGTTGTTGAAATTTGTCTAGACAATTTGAAAGCTAACACGCTCATGTTGCAATTTGATGGCACGCGCGGCAAAACGCCCGACAACCCGCGCAAGAACTGGATGGAGCTGCTCGCCCGCGCTCCGCTCGACCTTCTCGAAACTGCGATCTCGCCATTTTGCGGTCAGCAGCCGCAATGGCTGCGCGCACCGGAAACCGGGCTCATCATGCTGCAGGGCCGCGCAGGTGGAACTGGAGAGCGTTTCAATCTAGGCGAAGCCACCGTGACGCGCTGCGCCTTGCGGCCCGACCCCGCAATCATCGACTGCAAGGCAGTGGGCATTGCTTATGTGATGGGGCGTTCCAAGCGCCACGCCGAACTCGCTGCCACCGCAGATGCTCTGCTGCAAGACCCAGCTTGCAGCGCGCAGGTCCCTGCCGATCTGCTCGCACGCATTGACGCCTGGCTGGAGAGCGAGCGTCGCGCCCGTCACGCCCGCGCCCAGGCCACACGGGTGGAATTCTTCACCCTCGCCCGCGAAGGCAGTGCTGCCGAGGACACCCCGGAGAACGTGCAATGAGCGCCGCAGACACCAGCAGCCTGCTGTCCATCACCCCCGGATTTTCCGATCTGGCGCAAGGCAGTCAGCGGGTGTTCCGCGCCGCTCTCGACGCCCTGTCACGGCCGGGGCGGATTCAGACCGTGCGCAGCGATGCGCGGATCCCCTTCGGCACAGCGCACGGTGCAGCCGCCAATGTGCTGCTGGCCCTGCTCGACCAGGACTGCACCCTGTGGCTCTCGCCCAGTCTGGCGTCCGACCCGGCGGCGGCCTATCTGCGGTTTCACACCGGCTGCCAGATCGTGCACGCACCGGAGCAGGCGCAATTCGTCTGGGCCGCAAACGGCGCCGAGTTGCCGGCGCTCGACACCCTTGCGAACGGCACGGAATACGCGCCGGAATTCGGTGCCACCTGCCTCGTCCAGGTGGACGCGCTGGACGACACAGCAGGCTGGACGCTGCGCGGCCCCGGCATCCGCGACACCCAGCGGCTTGCCGTGCAGGGCTTGCCTTCCAACTTCGTGGCGCAGTGGACGGCTTGCCAGACGCATTTCCCGCAAGGCGTGGACATGCTGCTGAGCGCAGGCGACCGATTGGCCGGATTGCCGCGCACCACACGCATCGAGGACTGACCATGTACGTTGCCGTCAAGGGCGGAGAAACCGCCATTCTCAACAGCCACGATCTGGTCGCCGAGCAGCGCCGGGGCGACCCTGCCGTGCCGGAAATCAGCCTGGCGCAAATCCGTGAACAACTGCGTCTGGCCGTGGCGCGGGTGATGACCGAAGGTTCGGTCTATGACCCCGACCTGGCGGCGCTGGCCCTGAAGCAGTCTGCGGGCGATGCGGTGGAAGCCATTTTTCTTCTGCGCGCCCACCGCACCACCCTGCCCCGCCTGGGGTACAGCGTGCCGCTCGACACCGCCAGAATGGCCGTGATGCGGCGCATTTCCGCCACCTTCAAAGACATGCCCGGCGGCCAGATTCTGGGGCCGACTTACGACTACACCCAGCGTCTGCTCGACTTCGCACTGATGGCGCAAGCCCCGGTGAAACAGCCCCCTGACTTGCTGCGCGCGTCTCCCCCCGAGGGGGCGGCAGTTCCTTCGGAACGGCCGTGCGGAACTGCCACCGCGCCCGTTGCGGCGCAAGCGCCGCTGCCGGACGATCTGCCCATGCCGAGTGTGATCGATCTACTCGATCAGGAAGGGCTGGTGGAACGCCATCCGGTGCCCGAGGGCGACCCCGCGCCGCACGACCTGACCAGAGAGCCCTTGCACTTTCCGGCGGACCGCGCCACGCGCCTGCAGAACCTGGCGCGCGGTGACGAAGGCTTTCTGCTAGCCATGGGCTATTCCACCCAGCGCGGCTACTCGCACACCCACCCCTTCGTCGGCGAGATCCGCTTCGGCAGCGTGGAAGTGGAACTGGTGCCGGAAGAGCTGGGCTTTGCCCTGTCCATCGGTGACGTCGACCTCACCGAATGCCAGATGGTCAACCAGTTCGCTGGCAGCAAAACCCAGCCGCCGCAGTTCACGCGGGGTTACGGCCTGGCCTTCGGCCACAGCGAACGCAAGGCCATGGCGATGAGCCTGGTCGACCGCGCCCTGCGCGCTCCCGAGCTGGGCGAGGCGGTGGAATCGCCGGCGCAGATGCAGGAATTCGTGCTCTCGCACAGCGACAACCTCGAAGCCTCGGGCTTTGTGCAGCACCTGAAGCTGCCGCACTACGTGGACTTTCAGTCCGAACTCGATCTGGTGCGCCAAATGCGCGCCCAGCCCGCATCGCAAGCCGCCGAAGGAGATGCGCCATGACCGCGTCCGTTGCCCATCCACATGCGCAAGTCGAGCGCGACCCGCACGTCAACTTCGCCTACCTCGACGAGCGCACCAAGCGCATGATTCGCCGCGCCCTGCTGAAGGCGGTGTGCATTCCCGGTTACCAGGTGGCCTTCGGCTCGCGCGAAATGCCCCTGCCCTATGGCTGGGGCACGGGCGGCATCCAGGTCACGGCCTCGATCCTGGGCGAAAGCGACGTGCTCAAGGTCATCGACCAGGGCTCGGACGACACGGTCAACGCCGTCAACATCCGCCGCTTCTTCCAGCGCACGGCGGGCGTGGATGTCACCACCGACACCACGCTGGCCGACATCATCCAGACCCGCCACCGCATTCCCGAAACCCCGCTGCGCGAGGGACAGATCATGGTCTATCAAGTGCCCGTGCCCGAGCCCATGCAGCGGCTCGAACCGCTGGAAGCCGAGACCCGCAAGATGCACGGCCTGGCCGAATACGGGCTGATGCACGTGAAACTGTTCGAGGACATTTCGCGCTACGGCCACATTGCCACGACCTACGACTATC
>JAFGXB010000145.1 GCA_016936875.1 Burkholderiaceae bacterium
AGCCCCTGCGCTTTGGCGGTGAGTTCGTCTTCGCCGCTCCAGTCGCCCACGACCTGCGCGAGTTCGGCGCGGTTGGGGGTCAACAGGGTGGCCCCGGCGTAGCGGCTGTAGTCGCGGCCCTTGGGGTCGACCAGGATGATTTTTCCCTGGGTGCGGGCAAGATTCATCATCTGGTCGAGATGCTCCAGCCCGCCCTTGCCATAGTCCGACAGCAGCACCACGTCGTGAAAGGTCAGTTCCTGCTCGTAGCGCTCCATCATGGCGGCGAGCACTTCGTGATCCGGCTTTTGTTCAAAGTCGAGGCGGATGAGCTGCTGCTGGCGCGACACCACGCGCAGCTTGACCGTGGTCTTGAGTGTCGGGTCTTGCCGCATGGCATTGCGGATGGGCGTGTCAACCAGCAGCGTGGCCAGCTTGCGCCCCGGCTCGTCCGCGCCCACTACGGAGAGCAGCGTGGCCTGCGCGCCCAGAATGGCGGCGTTGAGCGCCACATTGGCCGCGCCGCCCACGCGGTCTTCATCGCGCAGCACCCGCACCACGGGTACGGGGGCCTCGGGCGAGATGCGGTCGACCGCACCGAACCAGTAGCGGTCGAGCATGACGTCGCCAACGATGAGCACGCGGGATTGGGCAAGTTGTTCTGCGTTCATGATCCAAGGAGTGAGAGTTCTTCCAGGCGGCGCGGCGGGTAGGTTTCCCAGCCCTGGCAGCCTGGACAATGCCAGAAATATTGCCGCGCTTCAAACCCGCAGGCCGCGCAGCGATAGCGCTGCCGACTGCGCAGCGCATTGTCCACCGCGCCCTGCATGGCGGCCGCGGCCTCCGGCACGGTGGCGCCGGGCATGGGATGTTCGAGCACGCGCTTGAGGGCAAGCAGACTGCGGTGCGACTGCAGATAGTGCTGCGCGCTGTGCGCCCTGGACGCCGCGTCGGGGTCGAGCAGCAGCACGGCGTCGAGCAGGTCGATGGCCGGGGTCTGCGCCAGCCGCTGCCGCAGCCAGGCCAGCCCGTCCTGCACCTGTCCGAGTTGCTGGCGCAACTGGGCGATCTGCACCGCGGCCAGTGCCACGAATTCCGGCTGCACCAGATCAATGGATTCCAGTGTCTGCAAGGCGAGTTGCAGTTCGCCGCGCTCCTGCGCCCATTGCGCGCGCATCAACCGCGGCCGAACGCCCTGCGGCGCAGCCTGCACGGCGGCGTCCAGCGCGGCAAGCGCCTGCGGCCCGCGGCCCGCGGCGTGATGTTGCGCGGCGAGTTCACACCAATATTGCGCCACCTGGCGCTGATAGGCGCCGGTGGCGCGTTGCTCCAGCTCGCCGGCACGGGCAATGGCTTTGTTCCAGTCTTGCGTGCGCTCGCTGATTTGCAGCAGCGCGGTCAACGCCTGCGAGGCGTAGGCGGTGCGCTGCAGGTCTTCGTAGGCGGATTCGGCGCGGTCGAGCAGGCCGGCTTTGAAAAAGTCTTGCGCCAAGGCGAGCTGGGCGCGTTCGCGCGCGTCGCGCGGCAGATCGGCACGGGCAAGCAGGTTTTGATGCACCCGCACCGCGCGTTCGTATTCGCCCCGTCGGCGGAACAGATTGCCCAGGGCGAAGTGCAGATCGACGGTGTCTGGATCGGCGGTCATGGCTTCGATGAAGGCGTCAATCGCCTTATCCTGCTGCTCATTGAGCAGATGGTTGAGGCCACGGTAATACGCCTGCGGCGCGTCGCGGCGCAAGGCGCCTTCGGTGCGCACCTGCCGCAAATCGACCCGCGAGGCCAACCACCCCAGGGCGAACATCAGGGGCAGGACGAGCAGCCACCAAAGATCAAACTCCATCGATCGACCTGTCAATCGGCTGCTGCGCGAACTCGGCGGGCGCAGCGGGCATCCTGGCGACCGCGACCTCTGCCGATTCGCTGCCTTGCCGCTGCGCGCCACGCCGCCGGTGCCGCATCCACGAGGGCAGCAGCGCCAACACGCCCAGCACTGCACCCAAGGCGAACACCACCAGCAGCAGCACGATCATGGGGGTGCGCCACTGCGTGCCAAACAACAAATGCAGGGTGACGGGTTCGAGGTTGTTCAGCGCCAGGCCAAACAGCAGCAGAAACAACACCAGCCGCAAAAACCAGCTCAGGATGCGCATGGGGACGGATTCGGTACAGGGAACCGGGTAAGCATATTCGATTCCCTGCCCACCCCGCGCCGTTCGTCGCGCCCGCCCCCATCCCATCTGGCGGCAAGGAAATACAGGAAGGCCCCGCGCTTCCTTGAAGGGTGAAAACTTCCCGGTGGACAATAGCGGACATCCTCACGCCTTCACCGCACCATGCCGCACACTCCGCACGCCCTGCATTGCCCCACAGCCATTCCCAGCGCTGTGTTCACCGATCCGCAAGCCGCGCTGGAGCAGGTGCAGGCGCTCTACGGCGCGGCAATTGCCCATCTGCGCGACAAGCTTGGCGCGTTCATCGCGGGCACCCTGCCGCCAGGCCGGGTGCGCGCCTGCTACCCCGTGGTACGGGTGCGCATCGACAGCGTGGCACGGCCAGACTCGCGTCTGGCCTATGGCTTCGTCGCCGCGCCCGGGCTGTATGAAACCACCCTCACCCGCCCCGACCTGTATGCCGACTATC
>JAFGXB010000146.1 GCA_016936875.1 Burkholderiaceae bacterium
GGCAACTGCGCCACGCCAAACGCGCTGCGGGCATGCGCGCCGCGTGCGCCAAACACCTGGGCGATCAGTTCGGACGCGCCGTTGATCACCAGATGGTGTTCGGTGTAGTTGGGCGCAGAGTTCACCAGTCCCAGCAGCTTGACCACGCGCTTGACCCGCTCCAGATCGCCCACGGCGGCCTGCAAAGTGCCCAGCAGGTCGATGGCGATGGCGCGTGCCGCCTCTTTGGCCGTCGCGGTGTCCATGTCGGTTCCGAGCTGGCCTGTCCACACCGTGCCGTCGCGCTTGGCGATGTGGCCGGAGAGAAACACCAGATTGCCCGTCTGCACAAAGGGCACATAGGCGGCGGCGGGGGTGGACACGGGGGGCAGGCTGATGCCAAGGTCTTTGAGGGTTTGCGCAATCGACATGGGGTTCTCCAGATAGAAGACCGCAGTTTAGGACTTCTGCGCCCATAAAAAAGCGGGGCCAGCGGCCCCGCCAAACACTGCTTGGAGGAAAGGAAGTGAGCGAAACCGGTTGTTCAGCCGATCTGCACCGGAACGAAGATGCGATTGCTGCCGCGCTGGATCAGCAGGGCCACGGACTTGCCCGCGCCCTTCAGAATGCTGCGCACCTGGTCGATGGTATTGACCGACTTGCCATCGACCGCGATGAGGATGTCTCCCGGCTGGATGCCTGCTTGTTCCGCCGGCCCGCTGACGCCTTCAACCAGCAAGCCATGCGACACCCCGGCCTGCTGCTCTTCGTTGGCGTTGAGCGGACGCACCACCAGGCCCAGACCGCCGTGGTCGCCCTGCGCGCCGGGGCTGGCCGATGCCAGCGTGACGTTGTCGCTGAAGTTGCCCAGCACCGCCGTGACCGTCTGCTGCTTGTGGTCATGCCAGACGCCCAGCGTCACCTTGGTGCCCGGTGCGGACAGGCCGATCATCATCGGCAGATCGGCCGAATCGTTCACCGGCTGGCCGTTCACGCTGAGAATGATGTCGCCCGGCTGCAGTCCGGCCTTGGACGCGGGGCTGTCTTTTTCCACCTGCGCCACCAGCGCGCCGCGCGGTGTCTGCAAACCGAAGGACGTCGCCAGACTTTGCGACACGGTCTGCACCGCGATGCCCAGGCGGGCATGCTGCACCTTGCCGTGCTCGATGATCTGCTTGGCCACGCGCTCGGCCACATTGATTGGAATGGCGAACGACAAGCCTTCGAATGCGCCCGTCTGCGTGAAGATCTGCGAGTTGATGCCGACCACCTCGCCCTTGGTGTTGAACAGCGGCCCGCCCGAGTTGCCCGGGTTCACCGCCACGTCGGTCTGGATGAAGGGCACCATGCTGTCATCGGGCAGCGAGCGGCTCTTGGCGCTGACAATGCCCGCAGTCACGGTGTTGTAGAAACCGTAAGGTGAACCGATGGCCAGCACCCAGTCGCCCGGCTCCAGATTGCTGGGATTGCCCAGACGCACGGTCGGCAGGTTGGTCGCCGGGATCTGAATCACCGCGATGTCGGTCTTGGTGTCATAGCCCAGCACCTTGGCCTTGTAGGTGCGATGATCCGTCAGCGTCACCCGCACCGAACTGGCGCCCTTGACGACGTGGGCGTTGGTGAGAATCAAGCCGTCCGAGCTGATGATGAACCCCGATCCCAGGCCTTCAGTGGGCACTTCCTGCTGCTGGCCGTTGTTGAACTGCTGGAAAAAGCGGAAGAACGGGTCGTTCTGGAACTGCTTGGGAATTTGCTGTTGCTG
Source organism: Burkholderiaceae bacterium (assembly GCA_016936875.1). Taxonomy (GTDB): domain Bacteria; phylum Pseudomonadota; class Gammaproteobacteria; order Burkholderiales; family Burkholderiaceae_C; genus Thiomonas. The sequence goes on from JAFGXB010000146.1 coordinate 1,742, forward strand.
CACCGTCTCCTTGGTTTCGCCCTTCACATTGATGTGCACCACCGCAGACCCGTAGGCCTTCACGATAGAGGCGAAATTCGGCGCGCTCGTCACCACACTGGTCATCGGCGCCGCCGGCGGATTGTTGAACAGCGGCACCACCTTGTGGTTCATCTCCACTTGCGGCGCCTGTTCGGCGTAGCTGAACTGATAGGCCATGGTGCCTGCACCGGCGATGATGCCGGCAGCCGCCAGGGCGGTCCAAAGTTTTCTGGTTTGCATAACTGCCTCCGAAACGAGTCAAACGATTGAGCCAAACGAATTGCGTTGGTGGAATGTTCGCTGTGCTGCCTTAGACTCGGCTTAAGGTCTGTTTGATGACCTTTTGATGACCCCCCCCCGGACACTCAAGGAGCCTGCATGTCATTGCGCCGCATCCAACACGCCCTCGTTCTGTCGATCGCCAGCCTGGCGCTGCACCCCGCCTCCTGGGCGCAAACCGTCCCCCCGTCGCCTGTTGGCGTGGTGGATCTGCAAGCCACCGCGCAGGTCGATGTCACGCCAGACCTCGCAGTCATCACCCTCGCGGCCGAGCGCAGCGGCGCAGACTCCGCCAACCTCACCGCACAGGTGAGCAAAACCCTCGACGCCGCCTTGCAGCAGTCCCGCGCCGTCTCGGGTGTGGAAGCCAGCAGCGGCGGCTTCAGCACCCAGCCGCGCTGGAAGACGGTGAACAACCAGCCGCAGCGCGACGGCTGGACGGTGCGCGCCGGGCTGATTCTCAAATCACACGATTTCGCCGCCCTCGGCAAACTCGCAGGGCAACTCGCCCAGCAGGGCTTGATGATCGAGTCCAACGGGTTTGAACTCTCCCGCGCGCTGCGCGACCGGGAGGAAACCGCCCTGATCGAATCGGCCATCAGCCGCTTCAAATCCAAGGCCGCCACTGCCGTGCACGCCCTGGGTTATGCCAGCTACACCCTGCGCACCCTGCAGATCGAGCCGGTGCAAGGACAGTTGCC
>JAFGXB010000147.1 GCA_016936875.1 Burkholderiaceae bacterium
ATGCACCTGGGCAAGAAGGCCGAGAAGGATGCCTCGCTGCTGGCCAACCCGCACAGCGAGGAAGAGACCGAGCTGTTCGCCGCGATCAAGGCCAAGCTGGCCGTCGATCCGGCCTGGTATTCCACCCGCCTGGGGCACATCAAGGGCGTGACCGAAGAAACCACCACCGGCGTACATCGCCTCTACCAGATGCACCAGCGCGGCGAACTCAGGTTCCCGGCCATCAACGTCAACGACAGCGTCACCAAGAGCAAATTCGACAACCTCTACGGCTGCCGCGAAAGCCTGGTGGACGGCATCAAGCGCGCCACCGACGTGATGGTGGCCGGCAAGATCGCCGTGGTCGCGGGTTATGGTGACGTGGGCAAGGGTTCGGCCCAGGCGCTGCGTGCCCTCAGCGCCCAGGTGTGGGTGACCGAGGTCGACCCGATCTGTGCGCTGCAGGCGGCGATGGAAGGCTACCGCGTGGTGACCATGGACTATGCCTGCGAGCATGGCGACATTTTTGTCACCGCCACCGGCAATTACCACGTCATCACCCATGAGCACATGGTGCGCATGAAAAACCAGGCCATCGTCTGCAATATCGGCCACTTCGACAACGAGATCGAGGTCGCCGGCATCGAGAAGTACCAGTGGGAAGAGATCAAGCCGCAGGTGGATCACATCATCTTCCCGGATGGCAAGCGCATCATCCTGCTGGCCAAGGGCCGTCTGGTGAATCTGGGCTGCGGCACCGGCCACCCCAGCTATGTGATGAGCTCCAGCTTCGCCAACCAGACCCTGGCGCAGATCGAGCTGTTCGCCAAGACCGGCGAATATCCGGTGGGCGTCTACACCCTGCCCAAGCATCTCGACGAGCATGTCGCGCGTCTGCAGCTCAGCACACTCAATGTGCAGCTCACCACCCTGAGCGATCAGCAAGCCGCGTATATCAACGTGCCCAAGGACGGTCCGTACAAGCCCGCCCATTACCGGTACTGAGATGATGGCGTCCAGCAAGCAAGCCAGTCTGAGCTTCGAGTTCTTCCCGCCCAAGACGCCCGAGGGCGCGGACAGGCTGCGCGCGGCGCGGCAACGGCTTTACGCGCGCCAGCCCGAGTTCTGCTCGGTGACCTTCGGTGCCGGCGGTTCCACGCAGGACGGCACCCTACAGGCCGTGCGCGAGATCCTCGCCGAAGGGGTGGATGCGGCGCCGCACCTGTCGTGCATCGGTGCCAGTCGCGACTCGGTGCGCGGGCATCTGCACGACTTTCAGGCGGCGGGCGTCAAGCGCCTGGTGGCGCTGCGCGGCGATTTGCCCTCCGGCTATGGCCTGGGCGGCGCGTTTCACTACGCCCGCGATCTGGTGGAGTTCATTCGCGCCGAGATGGGCAGCGCCTTTCACATCGAAGTTGCCGCCTATCCCGAAATGCACCCGCAGGCCAGAAGCCCGCAGGACGATCTGAGCCACTTTGCCGACAAGGTGCGCGCCGGGGCCGATTCCGCCATCACCCAGTATTTCTTCAGCGCCGCGGCGTACCGCCGTTTTGTGGATGATGTGCGGGCGCTCGGGCTGGACGTGCCGGTGGTGCCGGGCATCATGCCCATCACCAACTCCAGCCAGCTCTTGCGGTTTTCAGAAGTCTGCGGCGCCGAGATTCCACGCTGGGTGCGGCTGCGGCTGCAAAGTTACGGTGACGACCGCGAGTCCATCCGCGCGTTTGGCCGCGAGGTAGTCAGCGGCCTGTGCGCGGAACTCATTGCAGACGGCGCCCCCGGCCTGCACTTCTACACCCTGAACCAGGCCGAAGCCACACTGGCCGTGCTCGACGATCTGGGGCGTTAAGCCGGGTTGTGCGTTCGACTTCCACTGGCGGCATGCAGCAGCAGCGCCGCCAGGGCGAAGCCCGCGCCGGCCGCGCTCACGGCCATCCAGCCGCCTGCCGTCCAGGCATGGCTGGCGACGAATGAGCCCACCGACCCGCCAATGAAATACAGCGTCATGTACACCGCGTTGATGCGACTGCGCGCGGCAGCGTCCAGGGCGTAGATGCGCGTCTGGTTGGCGATCTGGCTGCCCTGCACCCCCGCGTCGAGCACCAGCACCCCGGCAATCAGCCACCACAGCCCTTGCGTGCCTGGGGCGAACAGAGCCCAGGACAGGACGGTGAGCGCCAGCGCCACGAACAGCACGCGGCGCGGCCCGCCCGGCTTGTCGGAATAGCGGCCCGAGATGGGCGCCACGGTTGCACCCATGATGCCCAGAATGCCGAAGGCGCCGACCACGGCCGGGCCAAAGCCGTAGGCCGGGCTTTGCAGCAGTGGGGTCAGCCCCACCCAGAACACGCTGAAGCTGGCGAAGAACAGCCCGCCGGTGATGCCGGCAAAACGCAGGTCGCGGTGCAGGGTGAACTGCTTCAGCGTGGAGCCGAGCAAGGCGGCGTAGCTCTGGCCTGTCGCGTTTGCATCCACCGGCAGACGCGGCAGCACCCGCCAGAGCATGAGCCACATGCCGACATTCACCAGCGCGGCGAACACATACACCGCCTGCCAATTCAGCAAAGCGGCAATGCCCCCGGCCAGCACACGTCCGCCCAGAATGCCCACGAGCAGGCCGCTCATCACCAGGCCGATGGCCTTGCCGCGCGACTGCGGCGGCGCAAGGTGGGCCACCATGGGAAGGATCTGCTGTGCAATGGATGACAGCATGCCGATGGCAAACGACGCAGTGGCCAGCAGCAGCACACTGGGCGCCAGCGCCGCGCCGAGCAAGACGGGGATGAGCAGCGCGGCCATGATGAGAATGACCTGATGCCGCGCGTGACGGTCTCCCAGCGGGCCGAGCAGCAACAGCCCGGCGGCATAACCAATCTGTGTGGCCGAAGGCACTGCGGCCACACCGGCGACCGTGGTGTGGAATTGCTGCGCAAACTGCTCCAGCAGCGGTTGGGCGTAGTAGATGTTGGCGACAGACACGCCACAGGCCACCGCCATCGCGCCGATGAAGTGGCGCGAGAGCGGTGGATGTGTGGCGTCTTGGGGGGTGCAGACCGAAGTATTTGAGGTATTTGCAGACATAGTGGAATTTTTTGAATGCTGTATTGTCGCGGTGCAGCAAAGCGGCTGCTTGCCGGGGGGCTTCACCTCGGCCCGCGCGGCCCTACACTGCAATCACTTCGACATTCCTCCACCTGTTTGCCCATGTCCCAAGCCCTCGATTCTGCGGTTCACGCCGCGCTGCAACCCCTTCAAGACCCGCAAACCGGCACATCGCTGGTGGCGGAAAAGGCCATTAAAAACCTGCGTGTGGACGGCGGCGATGTGTCGCTGGAGGTCGAACTCGGCTACCCGGCGCGCAGCCTGCATGCCACTTTGCAAAAGCAGGTCATCGCCGCGCTGCGCGCTGTGCCCGGAGTGCAGAACGTCTCGGTGACGGTGCGCAGCAATGTGGTGTCGCACGCGGTGCAGCGCGGCCTCAAGCCACTGCCCGAGGTGAAGAACATCATTGCCGTGGCGTCCGGCAAGGGCGGCGTGGGCAAGAGCACCACGGCCGCCAATCTGGCGCTGGCGCTGGCAACCGAAGGCGCGCGCGTGGGCCTGCTCGACGCCGACATCTACGGCCCGTCCCAGCCCATGATGATGGGCGTTTCCGGCCAGCCGCAAAGCCGCGACGGCCAGAACATGGAGCCGCTGGAAAACTACGGCGTACAAATCATGTCCATCGGCTTTCTCATCGAGGCCGACAACCCCATGATCTGGCGCGGCCCCATGGCCACGCAGGCGCTGGAACAACTGCTGCGCCAGACCGCCTGGCAAGACCTCGACTATCTCATCGTGGACATGCCGCCAGGCACTGGCGACATTCAGCTCACCCTGAGCCAGCGCGTGCCGCTGACCGGCGCCGTCATCGTCACCACCCCGCAGGACATCGCCCTGCTCGATGCGCGCAAAGGCCTGAAGATGTTCGAGAAAGTGGGCGTGCCCATTCTCGGCATCGTGGAAAACATGGCCATGCATGTGTGCTCCAACTGCGGTCATGTCGAACACATTTTCGGCACAGGCGGGGGCGAAAAAATGAGCCACGATTTCGGCGTGGACTATCTCGGCGGACTGCCCCTGGACATTCGCATCCGCGAACAGGCCGACAGCGGCCGCCCCACCGTGGTGGCCGACCCGGAAGGCGCCATTGCGCAAAGCTACAAATCCATCGCCCGCGCCGTGGCGGTGAAGGTGGCGCAGCAAGGCCGCGACTACACCGCCAAGTTTCCGACCATCAGCGTGCAGAACAGCTGAAGCGGTGGGCGGCCATCCCCATGACGGATCGCTGGCAATTCTGGATTGATCGTGGTGGCACGTTTACCGACATCGTCGCGCGTCGGCCTGATGGGGTTTTGGTGGCGCACAAACTGCTGTCGGAAAACCCGGAGCAGTATCGCGACGCGGCGGTGGCTGGCATTCGCGCGCTTCTGGAACTGCCCGCTGACGCCCTGATTCCGCCAGAGCGGGTGGAGTGCGTGCGCATGGGCACCACGGTGGCGACAAACGCCCTGCTGGAGCGCAAAGGCGAGCCGCTGGTGCTGGTGACCACGCAGG
>JAFGXB010000017.1 GCA_016936875.1 Burkholderiaceae bacterium
CTCGCTGCCGGTGGTGCTGGCGGCGGGTGGGTTTCTGCTCATTGCGCTGCTCGACTACTGGCGGGTGCGCGGGGCCATTCTCATCGGCATCGTGGCGGTGACGCTGGCGAGCATGGCGCTGGGCCTGACGAAATATCAGGGCATCGTGTCGATGCCGCCGAGCATTGCGCCAACCTTCTTCAAGCTCGACATTCTGGGCGCGCTGCACGCTGGGTTTTTTCACATCATTCTGGTGTTCGTGCTGGTGGAAATTTTCGACGCCACCGGAACGCTGACCGGTATTGCGCGTAAAGCCGGTTTGCTGAACGACAGCCCCAAGGTCGGCCTGCCGGCCCAGGGGGCGCTCAGGTCGGCGCCAAAGACGGCCAGAGCGGCCTGGGTCGGGCGCTGTTTGCCGACAGCCTGGCCATTTTCTCGGGCTCGCTGCTGGGCACCAGCAGCACCACGGCCTATATCGAAAGCGCCTCGGGCGTGCAGGCTGGTGGGCGCACCGGCCTGACGGCGCTCACCGTGGGTCTGCTGTTTCTCGCCGCGCTGTTCATCGCGCCGCTGGCCGCCGTGGTGCCGGCCTACGCCACGGCCCCGGCCTTGCTTTATGTTGCCGGGCTGATGATGCGCGAGCTGCTGGAGATCGACTGGAACGACATCACGGAATCCGTGCCCTCGGCTCTGGCCGCGCTGATCATGCCCTTTACCTATTCCATCGCCAATGGCCTGGCGTTTGGCTTCATCATGTACGCCGCGCTCAAGCTGCTCACCGGGCGGGCACGCGAAGTGCATCCGGCGCTGTGGGTGGTGGCGGGGCTGTTTCTGCTGCGCTACGCGCTGTTTCCTTCCGACTGACCGAGTGACGACCGATGATGACCCCTGACAACTCTTTGCCGTCTGGCACAGCCTCCGCGCACGCGCACGCGCGCCTGGCCCTGCGCGGCGACATCCTCTATTTCCTGCGCGATCCCGGCTGGAATGAAGATGCCACCGGAGCCGTGCGCTTCGAGCCCGACGGCTGGCTGCTGATCGAACAGGGTCGGGTGCATGCCGTGCGCCCCGCCGACGAGCCGCCCGACGCGAGCTGGGCGCGGCAGGACTGGCGCGGCCATCTGGTGCTGCCCGGCTTCATCGATCCGCATGTGCACGCGCCGCAGCTCGACGTCATCGCCTCGTTCGGCGCGGCCCTGCTCGACTGGCTGGAACGCTACACCTTCCCGGCCGAAGCGCGCTACGCCGACCCCGAGCAAAGCCGCCTCGGAGCCGATCGCTTTCTGCACGCCCTGCTGGCGCACGGCACCACCTCGGCGCTGGTGTTCGCCACGGTGCACAAGACCAGCAGCGAGGCGCTGTTCGCTGCGGGTCAGCGCCTGGGCATGCGGCTCATCACCGGCAAGGTGCTGATGGACAGCAATTGCCCCGCCGATCTGCGCGACGACGTGGTGCAGGCCGAGCAGGACTGCACCGAGCTGATCGAGCGCTGGCATGGCGTGGACCGCCTGGCCTACGCCGTGACGCCCCGCTTCGCCGCCACCAGCAGCGCCGCGCAACTGGCCATGGCCGGCGGGCTGTTGCAGCGCTACGCCCAGCGCGCCGGCGGCCTCTACATGCAGACGCATGTGGCCGAGAACCGCGACGAAGTGCGCTGGATTGCCGAGTTGTTTCCCGACAGCCGCAGCTACCTTGACGTGTACGACCGCCACGGTCTGCTCACCCGCCGCAGCCTGCTGGCACACGGCATCTGGCTCGACGACACCGACCGCGCGCGCATGGCGCAGACCGGCAGCAGCATTGCCTTTTCCCCATCGTCCAACCTGTTTCTGGGCAGCGGCCTGTTCGACTGGGCCCGGGCGGAGGCCGCGGGCGTGGGCGTGGCACCCGCCAGCGACGTGGGCGGTGGCACCAGCCTGTCCCAGTTGCGCACCCTGGCCGATGGCTACAAGGTGCTGGCGCTGCAAGGCCAGCGCATGACCGCCTGGCAGGGGCTTTACGCCGCCACCCGCGGCGCGGCGCGCGCCCTCGATCTGGAGCACGAGATCGGCCACTTCGCCCCTGGCACCGCGGCCGACGTAGTGGTGTGGCGCTGGGCCGAAGGCGCGGTGCAGCAGCGGCGACAAGACATGGCACGCAGCTTGCATGAGCGTTTATTCGCGTGGATGCTGCTTGCGGACGAGCGCAATGTGGCGGCCACTTATGTGCAGGGCCAGTTGCTCTACCGCCCTGGCTGAAACCGCAGCGGGGTGGGGCGGCGCTGCTTCTGCGCGGGTTCAGGTGTAGGACAATCCCCCTTCAAACTCCTCGCGTTTCACTCGGTTTTTCTCATGCGGCTCGCGCTCGAACACATCAGCAAGACTTATCCCGGCGTCAAGGCCAATGACGACATCAGCCTTTCGGTGGCCGTTGGCGAGATTCACGCCGTCCTCGGCGAGAACGGTGCGGGCAAATCGACGCTGATGAAAATCATCTACGGCGCGGTGCAGCCCGATGCGGGGCAGATCGTGTGGAACGGCGCGGCCGTGCGCATGAAAAACCCCGGCATGGCCCGCGAGCTGGGCATCGCCATGGTGTACCAGCACTTCTCGCTGTTCGACACCCTCACCGCGGCGGAGAACATCTGGCTCGGGCTGGGCCGCAACATCAGCCTGGCCAAGGTGGAGACGCGCATCTCCGACATCTCCGCGCGCTACGGCCTCGACTGCGCGCCGCGCCGTCCGGTGCACACCCTGTCGGTCGGTGAACGCCAGCGGGTGGAAATCATCCGCTGCCTGCTGGCCGATCCCAAGCTGCTCATCCTCGACGAGCCAACCTCGGTGCTCACGCCGCAGGCCGTTGAAAAACTGTTCGTCGTGCTGCGCCAGCTCGCCGCGGACGGCTGCAGCATTCTCTACATCAGCCACAAACTCGACGAAATTCGCAACCTCTGCCACAACTGCACCGTGCTGCGCGGTGGCCAGGTGAGCGGCCGCGTCGATCCCGCCAAGGAAACCGAGGCCAGCCTGTCGCGCCTGATGATCGGCGCCGACCCGCCGGCGCTGCAACACCGCCCGTCGCAGGTTGGCGAGGTGCTGCTGCAGGTGCAAGACCTCCACCTGCCGGGTGATGGCGAGTTCACCGTGGCGCTGGAGCATCTGTCGCTGCAAGTGCGCGCGGGCGAAATTCTGGGCATCGCCGGGGTGTCGGGCAACGGGCAGCAGGAGTTGCTGGCCGCGCTGTCGGGTGAAGACCGTCGCGCGCCGCCACAGGCGGTGCAACTGGCAGGTGAGCCCGTTGGCGCCCTCGGCCCGGCGCAGCGCCGCAAGCGCGGTCTGCACTTCATTCCCGAAGAACGGCTGGGACGGGCGACGGTGCCTGTGCTGTCACTGGAGCAGAACATGCTGCTGACCGCGCATCCGTCGGCTGCGAGCGCAAATGGCTTGATCCGCAGACAGACTTTGCGCGAACTGGCGCAGGCGGTGATTGCGCGCTTTGGCGTCAAGGCGAGCGGGCCGCAGGCGTTGGCGCGCAGCCTGTCGGGTGGCAATCTGCAGAAATACATCGTGGGTCGCGAGATTCTCGGCAAGCCGCGCGTGTTGCTGGTGGCGCAGCCGACCTGGGGCGTGGATGTGGGTGCCGCCGCGCAGATTCGCGCTGAACTACTGGCGCTGCGCGATGCGGGCTGCGCGGTGCTGGTCATCTCGGAAGAACTCGACGAACTGTTCGAGATCGCCGACCGCCTGCAGGTCATTGCCCGTGGCAAGCTCTCGCCCTCCATCGCCCGCGCCGACGCCACGGCGGAGCAGATCGGCATCTGGATGAGCGGGCTGTGGCCGCAGGCCGCCGCGGCTTGCGCACCCAACAATCAGGAGTCTGCGCATGTTGCGGCTTGAACCCCGAGGCACGCCCTCGCGGCTGATGGTGTGGCTGTCGCCGCTGCTGGCGCTGGGCATCACCGTGGCGTTTGGCGTGGGCATTTTTCTGGCCATGGGCAAGAACCCGGTGCATGGCCTGAGCATGTTTTTCTGGGAGCCGCTCAAAAGCGCCTACAACCTGTCGGAACTCGCGCTCAAGGCCACGCCGCTCATTCTCATCGGTCTGGGGCTGGCGGCGTGTTATCGCAGCAATGTGTGGAACATTGGCGCGGAAGGGCAATACATCCTCGGGGCGATTTTCGGTGGCGGCGTGGCGC
>JAFGXB010000018.1 GCA_016936875.1 Burkholderiaceae bacterium
CAAACTACTGGAGGCAGCAAGCCAGTCACGTCACCACTGTGGCCTGACTTAAACCAACTGGCCTCCACGAAAGTCGGGGCGGTTCAAAACCCCGATCCTGTGGGTGCGCAATATGCAGCCGGCGTCATCCCAACGTGCGCTTGAAGTCCAATGTGGGCTGCTTCACCGTCAACCAGGCACAGACTCTGCGTGCAGCCGGAGCTTGAGCGCCCGGATGACTTTCATCACCGTGGAGAACTCCGGGTTGCCTTCGGCAGACAGCGCCTGATAAAGCCCCTCGCGTGAAATGCCCGTGTCGCGTGCGAGTTGGCTCATGCCCCGGGCGCGTGCAATCGTGCCCAGCGCAACGCGGATGAGGCTGCCATCACCGGGGTCGTCCTCGATGCAGGCATCGAGGTAGGCGGCCATGTCTTCGTCGGACTTCAGGTAGTCCGCCGTGTCGTAGCGCGTGAATTTTTCAGCCATCGTTCAGTCCTTCCAGTCCAGTCCTTGGCAATTCCGATCACCCGTTCGATATCCGCGTCCTGCGTGCGCTTGTCACCGCCAGCGAGCAGCACGACGATCACCGGCCCACGCCGCATGAAGTACACGCGGTAGCCTGGCCCATAGTCGATCCGGAGTTCAGACACACCATCTCGCAAGGGCTTGGTGTCGCCCGGATTCCCGAGCGCCAGACGATCAAGCCGGGCCTGAACACGCGCCCGCGCTTGCCGGTCTTTCAGTCCATTCAGCCAGCGCTGAAAAGTCTGACTCTGGATCAACTCCAACATGGCCTGCATTCTGACCTTGTCGGGGTCAATTGTCAATCATGGTTCACATGCACACCGAGTGAAATGATCAAAAATTATCAGGTTCAGGTCTAGCTTCATACCATTCAGTGCTACCTGGCATCCATTGCTATGCCCGCAGTGCCACCCTGTTCCACCGCACTCATCGGGATGGCTTTGCGAGCGACTTGGTCATTGCTTCAGCCAGTTCGTCCCCGCCGCGTCGGCGCAATGCGTCGATCGCCCCTTCGCGGTCGGGTAACTCGCGGTTCTGGCTCAGTTTGGCTTTGCCTTCCAGGCGCGTGATGGCGATTTCGATGCCGACGATGGACTGGAGCATGGCGTCGATGTACTCCGGTGCGGAGTCGCCCATCTTCCACGGCTTGGGCTCTTGCGCTTCATGGGTGCGCGTCAGGCGCGCGACGACGCCGCGCGCAAACTGTGCATCGTCGTGCACGGTGATCCGGCCATGGGCATGCACGACGGCGTAATTCCACGTCGGGACCTGGCGGTGGGTTGCGTGCTTGCTCGGATACCAGTTCGGCGAGATGTAGCCCTCGGCGCCGCGGAAGATGACGAGCACCTCGGCACCATCTGCGCATTGCTGCCACACCGGGTTGGCGCGGGCCACGTGTCCGGTGAGGGTGCCCAGAGGGCCGCGGGCCGGATCGAATTCGAAGGGAAGATGGTTGGCATCAAGGCCCTCTGCGGTGTGGGTCACCAGAATGCCCAGGGGATGGTCGTGCAGGATGTGGTGCAGAGCGTTCGGTTGCGCGATGGCGAAGTGGGAGGGGAGGTACATGGCGGCGTCATGCGGCTGTGAGCGGGAAACGCAACTATCGCTCAAAACCGGCGCAATCAGCACCTCCAGAACCCCCGCTCAGCGAAGCGCACATCGGGGGACAGCCGTTGCGGGGAATCACCCCCAGCCCAGAATCGCAGTGAGCACCGCACCGCCGACCACCACCGCCCACGGCGGAACCTTCCAGACTTGCAGCAGCGACAGCGCGGCGACGGCCAGGGCAAAGTCGCGCGGGGTGTGGATGGCCGCCGTCCACACCGGGTCGTAGAACGCGGCGAGCAGCAGGCCGACGACGGCGGCGTTGATGCCCATCATGGCGCTGCGCATGGCGGGGTGGTGGCGCAGGCCGCTCCATAGCGGCAGAGCGCCGGTCACCAGAAGAAAGCCGGGAAGAAAAATGCCGACGAGGGCCACAATCGCGCCCAGCCAGCCGCCTGGCCCGTTGTGCGCGGCGGCGCCGAGAAACGCGGCAAAGGTGAACAGCGGCCCGGGTACCGCCTGCGCCGCGCCGTAGCCTGCGAGGAAGGTGGAGTTGTCCATGCCGGCCGGGACGACCTGGGCCTGCAGCAGCGGCAGCACCACATGGCCGCCGCCAAACACCAAGGCGCCGGACTGATAGACGCTGGAAAACAGCGCCAGCGCGGGCTGATGCAGTGCCGCCGTCAGCAGCGGCAGGCCGACCAGCAGCGCGCCGAACGCTGCGAGCAGCACCAAGGCGCTGCGATGACGCAGCGGCACGTGCAGCGGCGCATGAACCGCTTCCACCGGGGGGCGCAGCAGCCAGCGCCCGACCACCGCGCCGAGAAGAATGACAGCGAGTTGCCCGGTGACGCCGGGCATGAGCGCGGCCAGCACCGCAGCAGCCACGGCGAGGCTGGCGCGCTCCTTGTCGGGGCACAGGCTGCGGCCCATGCCCCACAGCGCCTGCGCCACCACCGCGACGGCCACCAGCTTGAGGCCATGCAGCCAGGCACCCTGCGCCAGCGTGCCGACATGGGTGAGCAGCAGCGCGAAGGCGGCCATCGCCAGTGCCGAGGGCAGGGTGAAGCCCAGCCAGGCGGCCAGCGCACCGCGCAAACCACCGCGCATCAGTCCCAGCCCGATGCCGGTTTGCGAACTCGCCGGGCCGGGCAGGAACTGGCACAGCGCCACCAGATCGCCATACGCCTGCGCCGACAGCCAGCCGCGCCGCTCGACGAACTCGCGCCGGAAGTAGTCGAGATGGGCAATCGGCCCGCCGAATGCGGTGAGTCCCAGACGCAGAAAGGCGAGAAAGATCGGCCAGCTCGTCTCGGTGCGGTGTGTGTCGGGGGAAGGGGGCATCAGGCGGGTGATCAGGGTTAGCGAGGTGCGCGTTTGGTGCGGCGGATTCTATGCATGCAGGATGTCCATACGGAGAGCCATCATGCGCCTGCCCGCCCGCCTTGCCTTTCTGGTTTTGCTGTCCTTGCCCGCAGCCGTGCTGGCCGCCACGGTGCAGGTGCAGATCAAGGGCATGAACTTCCACCCCGACACGGTGACGGTTGCGCCCGGAACCACCGTGACCTGGACCAATGACGACAGCTTTGACCACACCACAACGAGTGATGCCAAGCTGTGGGACTCGGGCTTGCTCAAACCGGGGAGATCGTTCAGCCACACCTTCAACAAAGTCGGCAGCTATCCCTACCACTGCGCGGTGCACACCTTCATGACCGGGGCGGTGACAGTGAAGTGAGCCGCTGTCATCGCGCATGGGTTTCCTGGGCGCGCAGCAGCACCCACAGCCCCGACGCCAGCAGCAGCGCGGCGGTGAACCAGAACGCCGGGGCGATCAGCCCGGCGGCCTGGGCGATGCCGCCCAGCACCAGCGCGCCCAGGGCGTAGCCGGTGTCGCGCCAGTAGCGGTAGGTGCCCAGCGAGGAACTGCGCCAGTTCGGGTGGGAAATGTCGGCCACCGCGGCGATGAGATTGGGATAGAGCAGCGCCATGCCCACGCCCATCACCACGGCGGTAGCCAGCCAGGCGGCCGTCCCCGTCACCAGGGTGACAGACGCCACGCCCAGCGCCAGCAGCCACAGCCCGGCGACGATGGTGGGCTTGCGGCCGATGCGGTCCGACAGCGGCCCGGTCCACAACTGCGAGGCGCCCCACGTCAGGCCATAGACCCCGGTGACCCAGCCGATGTCCACCACGCTCAGGCCGTGGCCGTGCAGATACAGCGGAAACAGCACCCACAGCAGGGTGTCGGCCACCTTGTTGGCCACCCCGGCCTGACACAGCGCAGAAAACGTGGTGTGGCGGAAGGAGACGAAGGCGAACACCTGCCATGCGGACGGATGCGCGGGCAGCCCTTCGGCGAACCTTGGCTTCAGGCCCTGGTGCCTGCCGTCGGCATGACGTCTGCTCTCGGCGTGTGCCCAGGGCAGGGTTTCGCGCACGAACAGCAGCGCGGTTCCAAGGCCTGCGGCAATCACCAGCAGGGCGAACCCCAGCAGGGCAGGGCGCGGGCCGTAGAGCTGCGCGAGGTAGCCGGTGACGATGCCCGCCAGCCCCACCGCGGCGTAGCCCGCGAACTCGTTGATGCCGGTGGCAAGTCCGCGTTGCTCGGCGCGGGTGATGTCCACCTTGCTGGTCACGGTCATGCTCCAGGCGAAACCCTGGTTCACGCCGAGGAACAGATTGGCCACCACCACCCACCACCAGTTGGGGGCGAAATAGATCAGCAGCGGGATGGGGATGGCCGCCAACCAGCCCATCACCAGCACCGGCTTGCGCCCGATGCGCTCGGACAGCCGCCCGGCGACGAAATTGAGCATCCCCTTCACCAGCCCGAACGAGATGACGAAGGCCATCAGGTAGAGGAAGGACGACTTGGGGACGCCGAAGTCTTGCGCCGCCACCACCGGCAGCACGTTGCGCTCCATGCCGATGACCATGCCGACAAAGCCCACCTGGACCGCCTGCCAGATGAACTGGTGCAGGTTGATGCGGATGCCCTGCAGATGCGGTTCCGCAACGCTCTCGGTCTGGCGGCCTGCACGCGGTGAAACAACGCGGGGCGTGGGTTTCACACCCGCTCTCAAGGAAACGCAGGGCCGCCCCAAGTTTCTTTGACCCCCACGGGGGGCGGGTCGGCGAGCCGACCCTGGGGGTGCTCAGAGCTTGTGAATTTTTCGGGCATGGCTAAATGTTCACAAGCTCTCAGGACATCGCGTCCTGCTCCAGCGGCAGCCCGGCGGCCTGCCATTCGGGCACGCCCTCGGCGATCTTGCGGGCGCGCAATCCGCGCTGCACCAGCAGCTTCACCGCGGCGTCGGACATCACGCAGAACGGCCCGCGGCAATAGGCGACGATGTCCTTGTCGCGCGGCAGTTCGCGCAGCCGTGCCTCCAGTTCGGGCAGCGGCAGCGAGCGCGCCCCGGGCAGATGGGCGGTGCGGTATTCGGCCTCGGGGCGCACGTCGATCAGCACCGCCGCGCCGCTGCGCACCTTGTCCAGCAAGGTCTGGCTGCTCTCCAGAGTCAGACGCTCGGGGCCGGAGAACAGCCGCTGCATCACCACCTGCAGATCGGCCACATGCGCCTCGGCCACGCTGCGCAGCGCCACCCACAGCGCGGCCACGTCGGCACCGCTGATGCGGTAGATGCGGCTCTTGCCGTCTTGGCGCACCTGCACCAGTTGCGCGCCCTTGAGTACGCGCAGATGCGCGCTGGCGAGCTTGATGTCGATGGCGGCCTCGCGCGCCAGCGCCTCCACTGGCTTTTCGCCCTGCGCCAGGATTTCCAGCAACTCCAGACGCTTGGGGCTGGACACGGCGCGCCCGATGCGGGCGACTTGCTCGTAGAGATGGTTTTTGAGTTCGCGGGAATTCATAAGTTAACACTCTAACGAATAAACGAATGTTGGTGTCAAGGGGTTTCCCAGGACACCATTGCGCAGGGTTTACAGTACCACCTTTACCATCGGATGCGCGGTGAGCGCGAGATACAGCGCGTCGAGCTGCGCGCGGCTGGTGGCGCGAATGGTGCAGGTGCAACTCAGATAGTTGCGCCCACTCGAGGGGCGCAGCTCCATGCTGGCGGGGTTGAAGTCGGGTGCGTGCTGCAGCACCACTGTGGCAATGGCGTTGGCAAAGCCGTCCACGTTCGCTCCCATGATCTTGATGGGGAAGTCGCTCGGGTAGTCGATGAGGCTTTGCTCCTCCGGGATGGGGGGCGGTGTGTTCATGGCGCGGTGTGAATAGGGCTGTATTGCGCACAATTATCCGGGTTCGTCCGCGGGCTTGCACCAGGCAAGGCGCATAACATCAGTGCAGACGCATGCGCCTGTCCTGTGGCGCTGCGCAACAAACTCCCTGTCCATCATGTCCTTTGCGCATCAGTCTGAAATGGCCGCGCTGCGCACGCAGCTTTCCGCCGATATCGTCGGCCAGACCGCCTTGCTCGACCGCATGGTCATTGGCCTGCTTACCGGCGGCCATCTGCTGCTCGAAGGTCTGCCCGGGCTGGCCAAGACCACGGCGGTCAAGGCGCTGAGCAGCCGGGTGCATGCCAGTTTCCAGCGCGTGCAGTTCACCCCCGATCTGCTGCCCGGCGACCTCACCGGCACCGAGGTGTTCAACCCGGCGGACGGCAGCGTGCGCTTTGTGCGCGGCCCGTTGTTTCACGACATCGTGCTGGCCGACGAGATCAACCGCGCCCCGGCCAAGGTGCAGTCCGCCCTGCTCGAAGCCATGCAGGAGCGCCAGATCACCGTGGGCGGCGTGACCCATGCGCTGCCGCCGCTATTCCTTGTGCTGGCCACGCAAAATCCGCTGGAGCAGGCCGGCACCTACGCCCTTCCCGAGGCGCAGCTCGACCGATTTTTGCTTCATGTGCGCCTGGACTACCCGGCGGCGGAAGAGGAGTTGCGCATTCTGCAGATTCACCTGCAGGCCAGCGATCCGGGGCGTGCCCTGCTGCAGCGCGAGGCGGCGCAGACCATCGATCTCGCCGCCGTGCTTGCCGCGCGGCATGAGGTGCTGCAAGTGCATGTGGCCGAGAGTCTGCAGCGCACCATCGTCGATCTGGTGCGCGCCACGCGCTCGCCGGAGCAGCGCGTGCCCCGGCTGGCCGGCACGGTGGCGGCTGGTGCCTCGCCTCGCGCTGTACTGGCGCTGGCGCATGCGGCGCGGGCACTGGCGTATCTGCGCGGACGCGACTTTGTGCTGCCCGACGACATCCTCGCTCTCGCCCCCGATGTGCTGCGCCACCGCATCGTGCTTTCGCTCGACGCGGGCCTGCAGGCGGTCAGCGCCGATGCGCTCATTGCCGATCTGCTGGCGGCAACCGTCTGGCCTTGAGCGATGGGCTTTCCCGATCTGTTGCGCCGTATGGCGGCGGGCCGCGAGGCAAGCTGGCATGACGCGCCGCGCACGCTGCTGCGCGCCGAAGACGCCGCGCGGCTGATTGCGCAGGCGCAGGGCGCGCGCGCAGCGCAGACGGCCCGGCCCGTGGAGCAGCGCGGCGCGGGCGACAGCCTGTCGGCCTGGCTCGGACGTGGCCTGGACTATGCCGAAAGCCGCGCGTATCAGCCCGGAGACGACTTGCGCGGCCTGCACTGGCGGCTGTTGGCGCGCACCGGCAAGCCCTTTGTCCGAGTGCATCAGGAAGAACAGGCCCCCTCCTGGCATGCCTTGCTCGATCTGCGCGGCGGCATGCAGTTCGGCACGCAGTTGCGCACCAAGGCCGAGCAGGCCGCGCGCATGGCGTTGCTGGCCTGCGCCACGCAGGCGCTGGCCGCCGAAGGCGCGGCAGGCACGATAGGGCTGACGCTGTGGCGCGAGCGCCTGCAGGCGCTCGATCTGGGGCGCGGCCTGCCCGCCGTGCGGCGGCTGACGCAGCAGTTGCTGCAGACGCAGATTCTGCCGCTCGCGCAGACCGGCAGTGCCGCGCCAGACGCCGCATCCACCGCGTCCGCGTTCACCCACTGGGCCCAGCGTCTGGGGCGCACGCTGCATGGTGGATCGCGCCTGGTACTCATCAGCGACGGCGCAGGCTGGGATGCACCGGAGATCGACGCCGCGTTGTGGGCGCTGCGCAGCCGTGCCGACGTGCTGCTGTTGCTGGTGCACGATCCAGTGGAAACCGCGCTGCCCGCAAGTGCCGTGCTGCACGGGGCCCGCTTTGTCGATCTGGCGCAGCATCAGGCCGGTGTGTTGCCCGATGCGGCGCAATCGCGCACCGCCTTCGCCCATCTGGCGCAACAGCGCCGCGCCGCCTTGCTGGCCCGCTGGCGTTCACGCGGACTGGTCTGCATCGAAGCCGGGGTGGAACACCGCGACGCCGATGTGTTGCGCGCCTTGCGCACCCGCTGCGCGCCATGAACCCAGATCATCCATTAGGCGGCTCTTCGAGCCTACACGAGCGCTGGCGGCCGCTTTGCGGTCATTTTGACTGCTTGCTCGGCGCCCATAGGCCAAGCTATGGGCTTCTCCCAAGCGATCAAACTGCCTCGCAAACCGCCTCGCCATCATCTCGTGTCCTAATGGATGATCTGGGATGAACCGCATCGCCGCGCTGGCCGACATTCTTCCCCCCGCTGCGCCGCCCCCGCTGCCGCCTGCGGCATGGTGGCAACTGCCTATGGTGGGGCTGGCCGCTGCACTCGTCCTGTTCGCCGTGGTGTGGGTGCTGTTGTGGCGGCGTCGCAGCCGTCGCTGGCGCAATCTGCGGGCGGCCGCGCTGCATGCCATGCAAGACGGGATGCACCCGCCGCAGGCAGCCACTCGGCTCGCGGCGGGCTTGCGCGCCGCGCTGCCTGAAGCCGCCTGGCCCCCCGTGCTGCGCCAGCGGCTGGAGGCGTTGCGTTTCGCGCCATTGCCTGCGCAGGAGGCACAGACCGAACTGCACTGGCTTGCCGCCCACATCGCCGCTGCCAGCCGTCTGGCGGTGCATGCGGCGTGGTGGCGGCCCGACCTGCCGCAAACCGTGTTCACCGGCGCTTTACACGCGGCTGCAAGCCCGCACGCTACGCCGCCCACCGCACCCATCGCGGCGCGCGAACAACCATGAACGTCGCCGCCGAACTCAGCGGTTTGTTCTCCGCGCTGCACTGGGCGCAGCCGCTGGCCCTGCTTGCCCTGCCGCTGGCGCTGTTGCCGCTGCACGCGGCAAGGCGTGGGCGCGCAGCGCCTTGCGTGCAGACGCCGGAGCTGCTGCACCCCGATCTGCACGGCCTGCTGCAAGCGCCGCAACTGCGCCGCCCGCGTTTGTCCCCGCTGTTGCGTGTTGTGGCGCTGGCGGCATTGATCGTCGCGCTCGCGCAGCCGCAGCGGCTTGGCGCCTGGATTGCCGCCGCCCCCGAGGGCCGCGATATTGTGGTGCTGCTCGATACCTCGCTCACCATGAGCCTGCACGACCTGCAGTGGAATGGCAAACCGGCCAGCCGCCTGGCCGTGGCGCAGCGGGTGTTCGCCAATTTTGCCCAGGCGCGTACCGGCGATCGCTTCGCCCTCATTGCCTTCGGCAGCCATGCCGCCACCCTGCTGCCGCCCACCTTCGACGCGCGCCTGGCCGGGCAGATGGCGGGCCTGCTCAGCGTGGGCCAGCTTGGGCAGAACACGGCGCTGGGTGATGCCATCGCCATGGCGCTGCGACAAGTCAAACCGCGCAGCGGTCTGCAGCCCATTCTCATCCTGTATTCCGACGGCGGCGACAGCAATGTCGGCAGCATCAGCCCGGCGGACGCGGTGGCGCTGGCGCGGCATCTGGGCGTGAAAATCTATACCGTGGAAGTCGGCCAGACGGCAGACCCCGGCCAGCCCTACACCGTGTCGGCCTACGCCGGGTCGCAGCCCGATCTGCGGCTGATCGCGCAAGCCACCGGCGGCAAGTTCTACTTTGCCGCAAGTGCCGGTGCGCAGCAGGCGGCGGTGCGCGATATTGGCGCGCTCAACCCCCGCCTGCATCCCCCGCCCACGCGGCGCGCGGCGCAGGCGCTCTTCCTCTGGCCCCTGCTGCTGGGTGCCGCGCTATGGCTGCTGGCCGAACTGCTGGCGTGCGGCCTGTGGCGGCGAAAGGGCGCGCCATGAGTCTGTGGACTGCGCTGTGGGCGCAGCCCTGGAACTGGGCGCGCCCGTGGGCGTTTGCCTTGCTGCTCGCGCCGCTCTTGCTCGCGCTGTGGCGCCTGTGGCTTGCGCGGCAACAGCGTGCGCAGGCTCTGGCGTATGCCGAGCCCGACCTGCTGCCCTACGCCACCCGGCAAACCCCGCCCGCCGCAACCCGCCGCGCGCTGGCCTTCGACCTGCTGCTGTGGGGCTTGCTGGCCTGTGCCGTTGCCGGGCCGCGCCAGTCCGTTCCAGCCCCGCTCTCGGGCGCGGCGGCGGAGCATCGCGTGGCCGTGATGGTGCTGCTCGATGTCGGTGCGCAGGCGGCGCAGTTGCCGCTGGACGCACCGATCAGCGCGCTGGAGCAGAGCCGTCTGCTGCTCGCCGCGCTGTGGCCGCGATTGCAGGGCGAGCGCCTCGGGCTCATCGCCTACGGCATGCAGCGCCAGGGCGCGCCGCTCGAAGCCGTCCAGCTGCTGCCGCCCACGCAGGACGCTGCCCTCTTCAATCACTTCGCCGCATTGGCCCAGCCGGATTTGTTGACAGCGCAAGGCGCAGGCACCGCGTTGGCCGGGGTGATTGAACTGGCGCGGCAACGGCTGGCGCAGCAGGCCGAGGGCGAGGCCGGCGCCGTGCTGCTGCTCGCCGGCGCGCAAACACCCATTGCGCCCGACCTCGACGCCCGCCGACTGGGCGACAGCCTGCGCGCCGCGCACTTGCCGCTGTATGTGCTGGCGCTGCCGGGCCTGGATGCGGCGCAGGCCGCGGCGCTGCGCACGATGGCGCGCAGCAGCGGCGGGGCGATGACGGCGGTGCAGCCGGGGCAGACCGCAGGCGGCGTGTGGCGCAGCCTGTACGACCGCGGCATCGCCCGCATCACGGTGCCACAAGCCATCAGCCCGCAAACAGGTGTGCAATGGCGGGAGCTGTTTGCGATTTTCCTCATCCCGGCGCTGCTGTTGATGTTGTGGCACGAATGGCCGCCGCGCAGGCCGCGCGCCAACGGCACCCTGCTGTTGAGCCTGGCCGTGCTTACCGGGCTGAACGTGCCGCAGCCCGCACACGCAGCGGCCCCCACGCCGCAGCAGGCCTGGGCCGCCTGGCGCGCGGGAGACGACGCCCGTGCGCAGGCGCTCTATGCCGCGCTGCCCGGTTTTGACGCCCGCATCGGTGAGGGCGACTCGGCCTATCGTCGCGGGCAATACCAGCAGGCGGCGCAGGCGTTTCACCGCGCCGTGCTGCTGGCCGACACATTGGCACAGCGCTTCACCGCGTTCTACAACCTGGGCAATGCCTGCATGCATCTGCCGGGCAAGACGCTGGAAGCCGTGCAGGCGTATGAGGCGGCCTTGCGCATCCGCCCGCAGGACGCCAACGCGCTGCGCAACGCCAGGCTGGCGCAGCGGCAGTACGAAATCGACCACCCGCCCGCCTATCTCGTGGGCATCGCCAAGCGCGCACCCGCGATCCACCATTCGCGCTTTGGCCAGCAGGCGTCGGACACGCCCTCGCAACTGCGCAAGGCCCCGCCGCGCCCGGCCTCCGCACCGTTGGAACAAACCGCGCGGCTGGCGGCGCAGGGGCAGTTGGGCGACGCGGCGGCAACGGCCGCAAAAAACGCGGCTCCCTGGCAGCCGCCGCAGCGCGACTGGGCCGCTGTGGACAAGCGCGCCCGGCTCTTGCAGGACGCCACGCTGGCGCTGTGGCAGCAGCGCGCAGACATCGACACCCGCGCCGCGCGCGATGCAACCCGCCAGACGGGAGCGCGGCCATGATCGGCGCGCTTGCGCGGATTCGCCACCTGGTGCCGCGATTGGTGTTGGGATTGGCCCTGGCCCTGTGCGGCGGTGCCGCCTCGGCGCAGAGTCTGCAATGCACCCTTGGGCCCGAACCCGCCGTCATTGGCCACCCGCTGACCTGGACGGTGACAGCGCGCGGCCTGCCGCAATCCCTGCCCGCGTTCACACCGCCCCAGTTCGCCCCCGACTGGCTGCTGCAAGGCCAGCAGGGTGCCAGCGGCAGCGATGCCCTGGGGCGTCGTGAGCAGTCGTCCACCCTCACGCTCTATCCCCTGCGGGCGGGCACCGTGACCTTGCCCGCCGTGCACATGCCGGGTCAGCAATGCCCTGCGCAAACCGTGAACGTGCAGAGCGCAGCAAAGGGCGAAGTGCCGCTGCAATGGCGCACCCGGCTCGACCCCGCGCAGCCCGTGCGTCTGCAGGCCATGCGCGTGGAATTGCAGGTGATCGGCGGGGGCAATCTGGTGTGGGATGCGCCGCCCGCGCGCAGTGCGCAGGCCGTGCTCACGCCACTGGGGAACGACACCCGAAACGCCGTCATCGACGGCACGCCGCAGCAGGTGCAGGTGTTCGCCTGGAGCGCGCTGCCGCTGCAGTCCGGCCCGGTCACGGTGGACTTCGGCTTGCTTCGGGCGCACGCCTTCGGCCAGTTGCGCGTGTATGCGCCGCCGCCACTGCGGTTCACGGCCCAGGCGCTGCCGCTGTGGTGGCCTGCGGACGGGCTGGTGGGCAAACCGCAGGTGCAAACCCTGCGCGCCAGCAGCACCGTGCAATGGGGGCAGACCGGGGTGTGGCGGCTGCGTTTTTCCGCCGCCGGACTCGACCGCGCGCAAGTCCTGCGCGTGATGCAGACGTGGGCCGCACAACCCCAGGGCACGCTGCGGATTGCCGGGATGGATGTGCGCCGTGATGCGCAGGGCGAAGGACAGACGGCGGGCGCGCAACACTGGGACGTGAGCGTGTTCTTCCATCCGCTGCAGTCCGGCGTGTTGACCGTCCCGCCCATCCGGCTGGATTACTTCGATCCGCACAGTGCGCTGCCCGCCGTGCTGTGGCATGCCTTGCCCACGGTCACGGTGCACGATCCGCGTCCCCTGCGTCTGGCGCTGGCGCTCGGTGGCGGGCTGGCGCTGCTTGGCCTGCTGGCCGCGCTGCGCGCGGCGGTCTGCTGCCTGCGCCGCCGTTTGCGGTTGCAACGCGCCTTGACGCGCCTGGCAGCAGCGAGCAGTGCTGATTCGCTGCGCCAGGCCTGGCTGCGTGTGCCGTGCGTGCCGCACGGCGCTGCGCGGCAGCCCGCGCCCACGCTCGACGCCTGGCTGGACGCCTGGCTGGACGCCGCGCAGGCGCAGGACGACGTCAAATTGCGCGCTGCGGCGCGGGCGTTGCAGACCCGGCTCTACGCCGCGCCGTCTGCGGCGCAGGCGGTCGAGCCGCCCGCGCCGCAGCAGATCGCCCGCTGGCTGCGCCGCAGATTCACGGCTTGCGCGCGAGGGCGGTGACGGTATCGGCGCCGTCGATTTTTTCCGCGCTGAACTGCACGGTGTCACCGGCCTGGATGCCGTCGAGCAGGGTCTTGTTCTGCACGCGATAGACCATGGTCATGGCGGCCATGCCGGGCATGGCGCCGTGGCGCAAGGTGATCTTGCCCGCAGCGCGGTCGATCTTGCGCACCAGCCCTTCAGTCTGGTGTGCCCCGGCTGCGGCGGACGCGCCCTGCATCATCTGCATGTGCTGCGCCATGCCTTGCGGCGTGGCATGGTCGTGATCGGCATGGCTTTCGGCGGCGAGCGCGGGTGTGGCCAGTGCGGCGGACAAGGTGAGGGCGGCGAGGGTTTGAAGGGGGGTTTTCATGGTGGGTTCCTGGTGGATGTGGAGCGGGTCAAAACATCTCCCCACCCCGGCCCTCCCCACGCCTGGGGAGGGAGCGAACCTCTCCCACGCATGGGAGAGGGCACGAAACGCCGCCTTAAGCGTGGGGGAGGGCACGAAACTCCTCCCCCACGCGTGGGGGAGGTCGGGAGGGGGAGGGTTCAGTGCGGGTGGTTGTGGCCGGGTTTGCGCACATCCAGGGTTTCGGGCGTGGGCTTGGGCTCGCTCTGGTCTGTTGCGACAGGAGGGAGCCCGGCATCCACCGCGTGCGCCTGCGTGCCCGGCGGCATGCGGTACCAGCCCGGATCGCGGTAGTCGCCGGGGGCGAGGTCGTCGCGTACCTTGAACACGCTGAACATGCCGCCCATCTCGACCGAGCCATATGGCCCGCGCCCGGTCATCATCGGCAGGGTGTTGTCGGGCAGGGGCATTTCCATCTCGGTCATCTCGGCCATGCCTTTGCTGCCCATGGCCATGTAGTCGGGCAGCAGCTTTTGCAGCGCCGGGGTGAGGTCGTCTTGCTGCACGCCGATCATGGTGGGCACGCTGTGGCCCATGGCGTTCATGGTGTGGTGCGATTTGTGGCAGTGGAAGGCCCAGTCGCCGGGGTTGTCGGCAATGAACTCGATGGCGCGCATCTGCCCCACGGCGATGTCCACCGTCACCTCGGGCCAGCGCGCGCCTTTGGGCACCCAGCCGCCGTCGGTGCCGGCCACTTCGAACACATGGCCGTGCAGATGAATGGGATGGTTGGTCATGGTGAGGTTGCCCATGCGGATGCGCACCCGTTCGCCGGTGCGCGCCACCAGCGGCGCGATGCCGGGGAAGGCGCGGCTGTTCCAGGTCCAGAGGTTGAAGTCGAGCATGGTGTTGACCTTGGGCACGCTGGCGCCGGGGTCGATGTCGTAGGCGTTGATGAGAAAGGCGTAGTCGCGCTGCACCGCCATCTGCCGCGGGTTTTTGGGGTGGACGATGAACAGGCCCATCGCGCCCATCGCCATCTGCACCATTTCGTCAGCGTGCGGGTGGTACATGAAGGTGCCGCTCTTGCGCAGCACGAATTCATAGACGTAGGTTTCGCCCGGCTTGATCTGCGGCTGGGTGAGGCCGCCCACGCCGTCCATGCCGTTGGGCAGGATGAGGCCGTGCCAGTGCATGGTGGTGTGTTCGGGCAGTTTGTTGGTGACGAACAGGCGCACGCGGTCGCCCTCCACCGCTTCGATGGTGGGGCCGGGGCTGGAGCCGTTGTAACCCCACAGCCTGGCCGTCATGCCGGGAGAAATTTCGCGCACCACCGGTTCGGCCACGAGGTGGAATTCCTTCACGCCGTCTTTCATGCGGAAGGGCAGGCTCCAGCCGTTGAGGGTGACGACCGGGTTGTACGGGCGGCCAGCCTGGGGATGGAGCGGGGCGGCGGTGTCGGCGCTGGCGCGCTCGTGCGGTTCGGGCGCTGCGGCCAGGGCGGAGCGCGGCGCTGCGCCTGCGGCGACGAGGGCCGCGGCGGCGCCGAGAAAATTGCGTCGGGTGTTCATGGGGATGTTCCTGTGTGTGTCGGGGCTTCAATGACCTGCGGCGGCCGGGGCGGCGGCGCTGGCGGACGGGGCGTCTGGCCTCCAATCCGCGCCCGCCTCCACGCCAAGCTGCGCGGCCTGCCAGGTGGCGTCGGCCAGCCAGTAGTCGCGCTGCGCGGCAATGGCGGCGCGCACCGCCTGCGCCTGTGTTTGCGCTGCGGCAACGAGCTGGAAGGTGCCGATCAGCATGCCGTTGTAGCGAAGCTGACTCTCGTCCAGCACGGTCTGCGCCAGCGGCACGATCTGCGTCTGGCTGAGCTGCTGCTGCAGCCAGGCGCTGCGGCG
The DNA here is from genome assembly GCA_016936875.1 of Burkholderiaceae bacterium. GTDB lineage: Bacteria > Pseudomonadota > Gammaproteobacteria > Burkholderiales > Burkholderiaceae_C > Thiomonas. The sequence goes on from JAFGXB010000018.1 coordinate 15,162, forward strand.
CAGGGCGTCGGCCTCGCGCAGTTGCGAGGCGGCGCTGCGCGCCGTGGCAACGGCCCGGTTGCGCGCCGCCAGCACGCGCAAGGCGCTCGCGCTGCGGCGGGCGTCGCCCAGGTCGAACAAGGGCAGTGGCAGGCTGAGATCGACGCCGTTTTGCGGCGCGGCGTCGCTAGAGGTTTTACGCACGCCGCCCAGCTCCACATGCTCGATCAGGCTGGTGTTGCGCGTCAGTCCCGCATCCTGTGCCGTTGCCGTGTAGCTGGCGCGGGCGAGTTGCACGTCCAGCCGGGCGTCGAGCGCGGCCTGCAGCGGCAACCGCGTTGCAGGAGGGGGTTGCTGCGGCACGGCCGACAGTTGCGCGGGCAGGGTGAGGCGCGCGGACTGAGCGGCAGACAAACCCAGCGTCCGCACCAGCGCTTCGCGGCTTTGCGTGGCGGTGCGTTCGGCGCGGTTCAGGCGCAGTTGGCTGTCGGCGGCAAACAGGCCCTGCTGTGCGGCGTCGAGCTTGGTGAAGTTGCCCGCCTGCTGCATGCGCGCGGCGAGGGTGGCGGTGGCCTGCGCGGCATCCACCACGTCGCGGTCATAGGCGAGAGTCTGCTGCGCGGCGACGGCCTGCACCCAGTCCCTGCGTGCCAGCGCCGCCACGCGCAGCACCTCGCTGGCCAGACGCAGGCGTAGTTGTTCCTGCTGCGCCGTATTGATGCGGGAGCGGGTAGGCAGGGTGAGCAAATCGAGCAGGCCCACGCTCAGACTGCGGGTGATTTCCACCCCGCCGCCGCCGATGAGCAGACGCTCGAAGCCGAACACCGGGTTGGCCAGCCGCGCGCTCTGCGTGGACGTGGCGGAGTCGGCCTGCGCCTGCGCGATCAGCGCTTGCAGCGCCGGGCTGCCGAGCAGGGCGGCGCGCACGGCGTCATCAGCGGACAGCGGTTTGGCCAGCAGCGCGTCGATCTGCGTCTGCGCGTGCTGGCGCTGGGCGTCGCTGCGCTGCAGTTGCAGCGACACCTTGGTGTGGGGCTGGGTGATGGCATTGGTCGCCTGGAGCGACTGCCGGGTTTGCAGCGGCGCGCACGCCGTCAGCAGCGCGGCGGCGGCCAGAGGGGCGAGCCGCAGCGCGCGCAGGCGCGCGGGCGCTTGGGGTTGGTTCCACATGAAAAGACACCTCATTCGAGCCGCGACAGCGCGCGGCAACACGATGCGCAGCGCCTGCCTTGCGGGCAGTGCTGCAACCGGTAGTCAAACGCGGGTCAGACTCTGGGAGGACGCTGCAGGGTGCGCAGGTCTGCGCTATGCCAGGCGGTGTTGGCCGCTTGCGGGCAGGCCTGCTGCGCGGCGTTTGCCAGCAGCAGGCTGAATGCCGGGGGCTGGACCACGGCGAGATGACAGATCACGCAGTGCTGGTGATCGTGGGAACTGCAATCGGTGCTTGATGCGGTGTGACAGGACTCCATCGTCGTCCTGTCCATTGCAGTCATATCGCCTGCGTCGTGCCTGTGTTCCTGCGTGGACAGCGGCGCTGCGCTTGCGACGCCAACACCCGCAGCCATGCTCACCTGCGCCCAGCCGCGCAAGGGCAGCAGCACCAGAAGCAGAATGAGCACGGGACGGAGCAGGGCGGACATGGCGAAAGTCTAATCGCGGCCGAGGGTAACGGGCTCCGTTTTCCCCCTTGAATCCGTGCGCAGTGCAGGGGCAAGGCGCGGCTGTGGTGTCCTGAGCAAAGGGGCTGACCGTAACCGCTCTGCCTGGGTTCTGCGGAATGGGTGGAGAGACGCCTACCATATTGGCGTCCATCAAGACGTTTGGAAAATCCATCAGTTCATCAGCCTTGCCCCCTCCATGCAGACCGTCCCATCAAAGTTCATCCTCTCCCTCCTTGTGGCCTTCGTGCTCAGCTTGAGCACTGCGCAGGCGGCCACGCTCGACCAAGCCTCCGCCTTGCTGGACGCGGGCCATCTGACGCAGGCGGACCACGTCTTGGCGCAGGTGCTTGCGGATCAGCCCCATTCGGCACAGGCGCATTACCTGGAAGCGCGGCTGCTGGCGGCCGAGGGCAAGTGGCCCCTCGCCGAACAGGAGCTGGAGTTGGCGCAACGCCTCGATCCCACGCTGAGTTTCGCGCCCGTGGCGCAGTCGGATGCGCTTGCGAAGGAGGTGTTGCAACATCAGTGGAAGAACCCGAGCGGGTTCGCGGGCTACGGGCAGGCCGCGCTGGCGGCGCTGTTCGTGCTGATTTCGGGCTATCTGGTCTTCGGGGTGATGCGCCACCGGCGTCGGCTGCCCAACGCGCAAAAATAAAGGCTGCGCCTACCGGCTCATGGCCGTGCCCGCCTCGACAGCAGGGTCCGGCAGGCTGACCACCACCTTCCTGGCGGAAACCCCTTGAGCCAGGCGCTGCATCGCCGCGGGGATGGACTCCAGACCGATCCCGGCCACCAAGGGCTCGGGCGCGACCTGAAAACGTCCCGAGGCCAGTGCTGGCTCCAGGAAATTCTCGAACAGCCGGGCGCCCCAGGCATCATGCACGACCGCTGTACCCCAGATGGAACTGGTGCGCACCCCGAGCCGACGTGCGTGCAATGCCAGGCGCGCGAAGCCCAGCGCCAGGCGGGGCAGGCGCCCAAGTTTCCAGCGAAGCTGGCCCGTGAGCGGAGCATCGGTGAGGGAGATGGGCACGCTCGCCATGGCGACTCTCCTGGCCCCCGCACAGCGCCCGGCAATATCGATGCAGGCACCGCCCGCGCCAGCAGCCACGCAAAGCGCGCCCGCCAGCGGAGCGTCACCAACCGCATCCACGATCCTGGTGGCCGCCGCCGGATCGTGGTAATCCACACAGGTGGCCGCGCCCAGGCGGCGGGCGTGATCGAAGTTGCGCGCGGAACAGGTCGCGATCACCCGATAGCCCGCTGCGGCTGCAAGCTGGATCGCGCAGCTGCCGACACTGGTCGCAGCCCCCCATACCAGCACAGCGTCGCTGGACGATTCACGCATGCGATCCAGCGAAGGCCGACGCAGGCCGAGATGCTCGGACAGAAAGAGTCCGCAGGCCGCTGTCGCAAAGGCCAGCGGCAGCACGGCGGCCTGCTCGAAGCCGAGCCCCGACGGCATGCGAGCGGCGCAGGCCTCGCGCAGGATCACGCCGTCCTGGAAGGCACCTTCTGCGGGGCGGTTGACCGTCTTCTCGACCCCCAGGGCCAGACCCAGCACGCGATCACCGGGCGCGAAACGTGAGACACCAGGGCCTACGGCAAGCACCTCCCCGGCGAGGTCGGTGCCGAGCACGGCCGGGTAGCGCAGCCAAGGCGTCACGAGGCTGCCCAGCGATTGCACGATGCCGTCAAAGGGATTGATGGCGATGGCGCGGTTTCGCACCAGGATTTCTCCGGGGCCGGGTGTGGCCAGTGCGGTCTCGTCGATGCGAAGGGGCTGGCGTGCTGCGCGCAGCAAGGCGGCGCGGGGAGGCAGAAATGGCATGTTGGACTCGCTGGTTTACACCCCTGAACTTCTCAGGGGCTTCAGTGGCGCCACTCTAGGCCTTGGACTCTGAACGATCTACGATGAACTATTCAAATTTCTTTTTTATTCGTTCAGGCTGATATGGACCCACTCTCCGAGGTGATCCGCCTCTTGCGCCCGCACCGCTTCGCGGTTGGGGCCACCGACGTGGGCGCGCCCGCCGCGATCGCCTTCGCTGAGCATGAAGGTCTGTTTCTGTACTGCGTGGCCTCCGGCGAGTGTCTGCTCCAGGTCGGCGGCCAGGGGCAAGCCACGAAACTTCGGGCGGGAGACTGCGTGGTCCTGCCCAGCGGACGCCCCTTCGTGCTGGCCAGCGACCTCGGCGTGCCCCGCACGGACGCAGCGGCGGTTTTCGCGCATCGCCCGAATGGATCCATCGGCAGCTGGAACGGCGGTGGCGATTGCAGGATGCTCGCGGCGCATGTGGAGTTCGACGGCAGCTTTGCGCGCGTCCTGTTCGAGAAGCTTCCCACCGTAGTGCGCATCGGGGACGCGTCTGCAAGGTTCGCGCTGAGAAACTGTATCGAGCAGATGATGGAAGAACTGCAGGCGGCCCGCCCAGGCCATGAACTCGTGGTTGAACACCTCGTGCACATTGCGCTGATCAAGGTCTTGCGTTTCCATCTCGCGGAGTCTGCCCACCGTCAACCGGGCTGGCTGGCAGCGATGGCCGATGCGCGGCTGGCCCCTGTGATCTCGGCCATGCAGGTGCGGCCAGGCGATGCATGGACGGTGGCTTCGCTGGCCGAACTGGCCTCCATGTCGCGCACGGCCTTCGCCACGCGCTTCAAGGCGGCCAGCGGGATGTCTCCGCTGGACTTTCTCACCGTGCTGCGCATGCGCATGGCTGCGCGCCTGCTTGAACAGCCGCGCGCTCGCGTGACAGACGTGGCGTATGCCTTGGGCTACCAGAGTCAGAGTGGCTTCTCCACGGCCTTCCGGCGCGTGATGGGACAGTCCCCGCGACGCGTCTCGCGCCGCCAAACCTCGGCAGGGTAGGGGGTACTCAGGTCTGGCTTCGTGGCACGCATTTTGTTCAAGCAGTGCCTGTTCGATGACGAAGGCCCGAATGTCCGAGTTCGGATGAGACCCCCCTCTGCGATCCTGCTTTGCAGATCAGCCGGCCGTGCGGCGCGGGGGCGATGGCCCTCTGCGGTGGGCCCGAAGCACCGCATTTGCGGTCTCACCGAGGGAACTTTCCGGCCTTAGCACTCTCTACCTTTGAGTGCTAATATCAAGCCGAAACAGGAGATTTCCATCCATGACCCACACTCAGTCAGCCGCACTTGCACTGCGCCCTGCGCAGGTTGATGGCGCGTTTCCGCTCACCCTGCCCAGCCTGGGCAATATCGACGCCTACATCAGCGCCGTCAACCGCCTGCCCATGCTCAGCGCGGAGGAAGAGGCGCGTCTGGCGCGGACCTGGCGCGAACAGGGCGACAAGGACGCTGCCGGGAAACTGGTGCTCTCGCATCTGCGGCTGGTGGTGTCCACCGCGCGGCAATATCTGGGCTACGGCCTGCCGCATGCCGACCTCATTCAAGAGGGCAATATCGGTCTGATGAAGGCGGTCAAACGCTTCGATCCGGCGCATGGCGTGCGGCTGGTGAGCTACGCACTGCACTGGATCAAGGCGGAAATTCACGAATACATTCTGCGCAACTGGCGGCTGGTCAAGGTGGCCACCACCAAATCGCAGCGCAAGCTGTTTTTCAACCTGCGCTCTATGAAAACCGCCAATGCCGGCATGAACGACGCGCAGATCGACGACATGGCGCAGGCGCTGCAGGTCAAGCGGGAAGATGTGATCGAGATGGAAAGCCGCATGGGCGGCGCCGACATCGCCCTCGACCCCACGACGGAAGACGGCGAGGAGAACTATGCGCCGATCGCCTACCTGGCCGACAGCACACAGGAGCCAGTGGCCGTGCTCGAAGCGCGCAGCCATGACCGTCTGCAAATCGAAGGCCTGGAGAGCGCGCTGGAACAGCTCGACGCACGCAGCCGCGCCATTGTGGAGCAGCGCTGGTTGCAGGTGGAAGACGACGGCAGTGGCGGCAAGACCCTGCACGAACTCGCCGCCGAATACGGTGTGTCGGCCGAGCGCATCCGCCAAATTGAAGTGGCGGCGATGAAAAAAATGCGCAAGTCGCTAGCCGAATTTGCCTGAATCACTGCGCCCGTGCGTTTGCGCGGGGCTGCCCTCAAACGAAAAAACCCGCCGGAAGGGCAAGGCGTTGAGCCAACGTGTTGACGTGGTCCTCGCAGCCAGCGCCACGCGTGCAGGGCTGCACCCGATTTGTCAGGTGTGGCCTTGCCGCTTGCGTCCTAAGGCGCCGTGAGCGTCAAGCTGGAGCCAAGGTTGCTACACAGAGTGTCACCCATCCTGATGCAGCCAATGCCAAAGCACACCACCTCCCAGATTGCGAACCCCGGCTTTTTCCGTTTTGCATATACCGCCACCGGCGAATTAGCCGGCATTCACCCTGACGACTATCCAAAGTACGCCAAGCTCTGCCGGAAATCAGGCCTCAAGCCGCTACCCGAAGGCGTCATCGACATCCTTGTGCTTGACGATAAGATTTGGCGACGCGATACGTTTCCATTCGCAAAAGGCAACTCTGAGCAACCCAACCCCGCACGCGGGCCAGGTGTCCCTGAAGAAACGACTATGCGCTACAAGGTGAACGGCAGCGCCGAGATGAC
>JAFGXB010000148.1 GCA_016936875.1 Burkholderiaceae bacterium
CGCGCCAAAGGCCTCGGACTGCTGCTGGTGGAACAGCGGCCGTGGGCGCGTGAACTGGCCAGTCGCGTCATCGTGCTTGGAGATGGGCAAGTGCAGTTCAGCGGTGCACTGGCCGAGCTGCCGCAGCATGTCTCAACGGCCTGGCTTTGAGGCTGCGGCTTTTTTCGCTGCGGCCGCGCGCAATCGCCGCGCGTTCATGGGGTCAACCAGCAGCGCACGACACAGGTCGATGCGGTCGCCGTCGCGCAGTGTGTGCTGCGGCTGCACACGCTGACCATCCACTCCCCAGCGCACGTCCAGCGTGGCCAGCTCGGGATGGGCGGCCCCTATGCCGCTGGCCAGAACCGCCTGCTCCGCCGTTGCGCCGTGGGGCAAGCGCACCGTACGCAAATCCGGCGCGCCAGCTTCGGGGGCGTAGAACACGGCGATGGCCATGCCCTGCTCCTGCAGGCCGTCAGCGTGGCCCATAGACCTGCTTGGCGCGCTGCACAAAAGCGTCGACAAAGCTGCTGGCAATGTGGTTGAACACCGGGCCGATGACCTTTTCCACCAGAAAATTGGAAAATTTATAGTCGAGCAAAAACTCCACCTTGCACGCCTTGCCATCGGCCAGCGGATTGAACACCCAACGTCCATGTAACGCCGAGAACGGCCCGTCCACCAGCCGCATACGCACTTCCTGGCCCGGCACATTGATGTTCTGCGTGGTGAAGCTCTGGCGAATGCCCTTGAAGTCGATCGTTACGCTGGCGCGCACCGTATCGCCCTCCTCTGCCTGCATCGAGGCCCCGCCACACCAGGGCAGGAACTGCGGATAGGCAGGAACGTCGGTGACCAGGTCGTACATTTCCTGCGGGCTGTACCAGATGAGGACGGATTTGTGAACCTGGGGCATGGAAGGACAGTGCGCTGTTTGCGCTTCTTAGAATAGGCCGATTGTATTGAGCGTGCGCCGAGCTGGGCGGCACACTATTTACTTGAGAGGGCGCAACGCCCCACATCCACCGCATGAGCATCGCTGAAAACCGCAAGGCCCGCTACAACTTTTTCCTCGAAGACCGCTTTGAGGCTGGCATCGTGCTGGAAGGCTGGGAGGTCAAGTCCGTGCGCGCCGGACAGGTGCAACTCACCGATGGCTATGTGGTCATCCGCGATGGTGAGCTGTTTCTCATCGGCATGAACGTCGTGGCCCTGAACAGCGCATCCACGCATGTGCGTCCCGACGCCGCGCGCACCCGCAAGCTGCTGATGCACAAAGATGAGATCCGTAAGCTCATCGGCAAGGTCGAGCAGCGCGGCTACACCCTGGTGCCCATCAACCTGCATTTCAAGGGCGGCCGGGTCAAGCTCGACCTCGCCCTGGGCAAAGGCAAGAAAGACCACGACAAGCGCGACACCGAAGCCAACCGCGACTGGCAGCGGGAAAAGGCGCGCATCATGAAGACGCGGTAGCGTTTCATGCAAACCCGCGCGGATTTCTCGCGGTGGGCTGACCGGTTCGAGGCGGTGATGTTTTCCGGGATGGCACAACAAGCCGTAGCGTCCAGGCCGGCAGCGCCAGCGTCTGATCTGGGACGGCTGCGCTGAAGCCGGGCAAATCTGCTCACACCGCGCCTGCTCACGCCGCGCCGATTCCGGGAACCAGATTGCCGACGGGAGCGGCGGTTTTCTGTGCTGCGGTGAAGTCGAGCATGCGCTGCACCGGCAGGCGGGCGCGTGCGGCCACGGCGGCGTCCAGTGCGATGGCATTCGCTCCCGTTTCCAGTACCCGCGCCAAACCGGCCAGACTGTTCATCGCCATCCACGGGCAGTGCGCGCAGCTCTTGCAGGTGGCGGCGTTGCCTGCGGTCGGCGCGGGGAGGAAGGTCTTGCCGGGGTTTTGCTGCTGCAGGGCGTGAAACATGCCGGCGTCTGTGGCGACGATGAATTCGGTGGCGTCGAGTTCGCGCGCGGCCTTGAGGATTTGCGAGGTGGAGCCCACCACATCGGCCAGGGCAACCACTGCGGCCGGGCTTTCCGGGTGCACGAGCACACGGGCGTTGGGCCGCTCGGCCTTGAGCAGTTCGAGTTCCAGCGCCTTGAATTCGTCGTGCACGATGCAGGAGCCCTGCCACAACAGCATGTCCGCGCCGGTTTGCTGCGCGATATAGCCGCCCAGATGGCGGTCGGGCGCCCAGAGAATTTTTTCGCCGCGCGCGTGCAGATGCCCCACGATGTCGAGGGCGCAACTCGATGTCACCACCCAGTCGGCGCGCGCCTTCACCGCGGCGCTGGTGTTGGCGTAAACCACCACGGTACGGTCGGGATGGGCATCGCAGAAGGCGCTGAATTCGGGCGCGGGGCAGCCCAGGTCAAGCGAGCAGGTGGCGTCGAGGTCGGGCATCAGCACGCGCTTGTCCATCGACAGCATCTTGGCCGTCTCGCCCATGAAGCGCACCCCGGCGACGACCAGCGTGCTGGCCGGATGACGGGCGCCGAATCGCGCCATTTCCAGCGAATCGGCCACCAGTCCGCCGGTGGCCTGCGCCAGATCCTGCAGGTCGGGATGGGTGTAGTAGTGCGCGACCAGCGCCGCGTCGTGCGCGCGCAGCAGCGCCGTGCAGCGCTCGATCAACAAGGCGCGCTCCGACGGGCTGGGCTCCACGGGAACACGCGCCCAGGCCTGCGCGGTGCCGGTGACCGGACTGTCAAATGCGATGGGAAAGGTGGCGGACATGCGGGCTTCCTTTTGAGTGACTGCGCTGCAATTCAAAGGGCGGTGAAGCGCATCGACAGGTCGATGGCCTGCACATCCTTGGTCAGCTTGCCCACGGAGATGCGGTCGACCCCGGTTTCTGCAATGGCGCGCACCGTCTGCAAATCCACTCCGCCAGAGACTTCCAGCACGGCGCGCTGCCCTGTGAGCCGCACCGCCTCGCGGAGTTGATCCAGGGACATATTGTCCAGCAGCACCATGCGCGCACCCGCGCGCAGCGCGTCGTCGAGCTGGGCCAGGGTTTCCACCTCGATCTGGATGAACTGCGCCTGCGCCGCGACCGCCTGCGCCCGTTGCAACGCTTGCGTCACCCCACCGGCGGCGGCGATGTGGTTTTCCTTGATCAGCACGGCGTCGAACAGGCCGATGCGGTGATTCATGCCGCCGCCGACGCGCACCGCGTATTTCTGCGCCAGCCGCAAACCTGGCAGTGTTTTACGCGTATCGACGATTTGGGCGCGCGTGCCCCGCACCGCATCCACATACTGCGCAGTGCGTGTCGCAACGGCGCTGAGCAATTGCAGAAAATTGAGAAGGGTGCGTTCGGCGCTGAGCAGTGCGCGCGCCTGCCCGCTCAGCTCCAAAAAGACGGCATCTGCATCCAATACGCCGCCTTCAGGCGTCAACCATTCGAGATGTGCCGATGGATCGAGCGCACGCACGCAGGCGTTCGCCCACGGCGCGCCGCAGAGCCGTGCGGCCTCGCGGCTGCGCACCGTGGCGCGGGCGGGCGCGTTCGGGTCGATGAGCGAGGCGGTGAGGTCGCCGGAGCCCAGGTCTTCCTCCAGGGCCCGCCGCACATCGCGTGCGGCCAGTGTGTGCACATCCATCATGGTGATCGCGCCTTTCGCCGTTACGGGCAGAAAAATTTTTCAAGTGTAGGCGGAACGGAAAAACGCCTCGGGTCGGATTGGCACATCGCTTTGTCGCCAATTGATCACAAATTTGCACAGCATCTGCGACAGATTGCCGCAGTTTTGTGCGCCGCAAAAATCGACATTCCGCAATGGTGTCGAGAAAAAATAAGGGTTAGCCCTAGTTATCACGGTGAATTCCCTATATTGACAAGGCTATATCAGTATTCGCTAATATTGCGCCACATCAATGAAAGCCCGCCATGGACACCACTTTAGCCAGCCCGCCAACGACCACCGCAATTCCGCTCACGACTTTGCGCAAAACCCTGTCGCGGGGCAAGCAGCCGGAAGCCAGCCGGATGGCGCACACCGAGGTGGTCAACGCCTGGCGAGGCGCTTCGGATTGCCGGAATTGCGGCGTTCGCCGCATTGCGCTGTTTGGCGCATTGCGCATGGAAGACTTTGATGCGTTCCATCAGGTGATCGACGACATGCAATTCGCCGCGGGACAGCAGTTGTTCAGCGAAGGGCAGCGCGGCGATTGGCTCTACACCATCAAGACCGGCTATGTGAAGCTGGAGCGCGTGCTGCCAGATGGCACCCGCCGCATCACCCGCGTGGCGCGCCGTGGCGATTTGATCGGGCTGGAATGCTTCATTCACGAGCCGTATATGCACCACGCTTCCGCCATCGGCGCGGTGCGGGTGTGCCGCATTCCGGTCGAAGTGATTCGCAAAATGGAAGAGCAGGTGCCCAATCTGCGCCAGGAATTTCTGGAACGCTGGCACCGCGCGCTGCGCGATACCGACGAATGGGCACTGCTGCTCGGCTCGGGTGCCATTCCGGCCCGCATGGCGCGGCTGCTGCTCAAACTGGCCGACCCGGAACTCAATGACACCATCACCCTGCCCAAGCGCAGCGATCTGGGCGCCATGCTGGGTGTGGCGCTGGAAACCGCCAGCCGCGTGATTGCGCAATTCGAGCGCGACAAACTGCTGGAGCATGTGGGGCCGCGCCTGTTCCGCGTCAACCGCCCGGCACTCGGCGTGGTGGCACAGCCTGAGCGCATGGCCTGAGCGCAAGTCTCCAAAAAACGCACCGCTTTCAACCCATTCAGACGCGCTGCCCCACCCCACAACAGCCAGAAAAACAGCCGTCACCCCATCCTTGCAGCTTGGGCACATCCTGGGATCAGTCTCGCGATGTGCCTTATTTTTTGGCCTCTCCGCTTCGCAGCCAGTGCACAAGCAGACCAAGCACCAGCCCCCAGAACGCACTGCCGATTCCAAACAGGTTCAGGCCGGATGCCGTCACCAGAAAGGTCAACAGGGCGGCATCGCGATCTTCCGTATCGCTCAGGGCGTTTCCCAAGCTGTTGCCAATGGTGCCCAGCAGGGCCAGCCCGGCGATGGCAACCACCAGCGCATGCGGAATTGCCGTCAGCAAACTGGCGACGGTGGCACCGAGCACGCCGAGAATCAGATAGAACACACCTGCCCAGACGGCAGCGCGGTAGCGCATGGAGGCATCGGGGTCGGCGTCCGGACTCATGCAGATCGCGGCGGTGATGGCGGCCAGATTGAACGAGAAGCCCCCGAATGGCGCAAGCGCCAAGCCGGTCAGCCCCGTCCAGCCGATCAGGGGTGAGGCGGGCACCTTGTAGCCATTGGCGCCGAGCACCGCCAGACCCGGCATGTTTTGCGAAGCCATGGTGACGATGAACAGAGGCAGCCCCACACCCAGGAGCACGGGCAGCGAAAACGTCGGCATGGTGAAGACGGGATGGGCAAATTGCAGCTGCACGTCCTGTAATTGCACGCCCCCCTGCCCAGCCGCAACCGCCAGGCCACCCAGCAGGGTCAGCGCAATGGCATAGCGCGGCAGACGTTGCCGCGCGAGCAGGAAGACGAGCAGCATCGTCCCCACCAGAATGCGATGCTGGGCGAGTGTGGAAAACACGTCCAGACCGAACTCCAACAGGACCCCGGCCAGCATGGCAGCACTCAGTGCCCGGGGAATACGGTGCATGATGCGCTCAAACCCGCCGCTGAACCCCACCACGACGGCCAGGGCGGAGGCGAACAGGAACGCGCCGATCGCCTGATCCATCGGCACGCCATGGAGTCCGGTGGCCAGAAGCGCCGCGCCGGGTGTGGACCAGGCCGTGAGAACGGGCGCGCGGAAATACAGCGACAGACCGATGCACGTCAGCCCCATGCCGATGCCAAGCGCCCAGAGCCAGGACGCCACCTCGGCTGGCGACCCTCCGGCCGCCCGCGCCGCCTCGAAAATGATGGCCGCCGAACTGAACCGCCCCGGTTTTTGAGGAGGCTCCAACATTCAAGAGAATGGAGCCATGAACAAGTCGAACAAGTTTTCCCCTGAAGTCC
>JAFGXB010000149.1 GCA_016936875.1 Burkholderiaceae bacterium
CAAACTACTGGAGGCAGCAAGCCAGTCACGTCACCACTGTGGCCTGACTTAAACCAACTGGCCTCCACGAAAGTCGGGGCGGTTCACCCAGTTCGAAGTACTTCCACGTTTCGATAATGCCCCAGACGGCGGTGAGGATTCCGAGCAACTGCAGTCCGAGACCCGTAAGGCGAATGGCTGCCTCCGAGCGAAAGAAGGTCGTTGCAGTAATCACAGCCGCAGCCGGCACGACAAGCGCAACCCAGAAGTGCCGAGGCTCGACAAAGAACCACCGAATTAGACGAGGGAGCATGGCGCAGAGTGTGTTTTGACGCCTAACGTAATGTATCCCGCAAAGTTTGCGTAATAAACCGGGCAGTGCGGGATATTCTGGTCATCGCTTGCCTCGTGAAGTGGCTTGCAGACTGGCTTGCAGACTGGCTTGCGGACGGATAGACTGTGCAAAAACACAGGTATAAACGAACCATGAAACCCGACATGCCTGTCTTGCGCTCGGTCCGCCTGCTCAATCAGCTTCGCGAGCGCATCCGGTAGCTGCACTATAGCCTCAGCACCGAGAAGGCTTATGTGTATTGGGTGCGCTTTTTCATTCGCTGGCAAGGCCGTGGCGGGATCATGCGGCATCCGCGCGAGATGGGCGCGCCCGAGGTGGAAGCCTTCCTGAGCATGCTGGCGACTGAACGCCATGTGTCGGCGTCCACACATAATCAGGCGCTCAGCGCCTTGCTGTTTTTGTACCGCGAAGTGTTGGGCGTGAATCTGCCTTGGCTCGATGGAGTGAACCGCACGGCGCAGAAGCGCCGCATTCCCAGTGTGCTGACCCAGCACGAGGTTGCGGCGCTGTTCCAATTTTTAGACGGTGAAATGGCCTTGCTGGCGAAGTTGCTGTACGGCACGGGCATGCGCTTGATGGAGGGGCTTCGCCTGCGCGTCAAAGACGTGGACTTTGATCGTCACGTCATCATCGTGCGCGAGGCCAAGGGCAATAAGGACAGAGTGGTCATGTTGCCGCAGTCCATCGCGCCCCTGCTACGTCTGCAGGTGCGGCGGGCTCGCGCCCTGTGGGAACTGGACCGGCAAATGGGGCGCGGCGGTGTGCAGACCCCGCATGCGCTGGATCAGAAGTATCCCAATATGGGGCGCAGTTGGGGATGGTTCTGGGTGTTCCCGTCTCCAGTTCTGTCGGTTGACCCGGCCTCAGGTGTTGAACGCCGCCACCATTTGTTTGAAGAACGGCTCCAGCGCGCCATCAAGAAGGCTGTGGCAGACGCAGGATTTGCCAAACCTGTATCGGTGCACACCCTGCGCCATTCCTTCGCCACGCACCTGCTGCAAAGTGGCACGGACATCCGCACGGTGCAGGAGTTGCTGGGGCACTCGGACGTGAGCTCCACGATGATTTACACCCATGTGCTGAAAGTGGCTGCGGGTGGCAGGGCCAGTCCGCTGGATCGGCTACTCAGGGCCTGGCGCGGCGCAACGATGCGGCAATGGTCTGCTGCTGCGCCCTCACACCGAAATCAGTTCCCGCACCCCGTCCGCGTCCATTTCACTGCCCTTCCCCGCCTTGATCACTTCGCCGCGCGACATCACGCAGTAGGTGTCGGCCAGCGATTTGGCGAAGTCGTAGTACTGCTCGACGAGCAGGATGGCCATGTCGCCGCGGGCGGCAAGCATGCGGATGACGCGTTCGATGTCCTTGATGATCGAGGGCTGGATGCCTTCGGTGGGTTCGTCGAGGATGAGCAGCTTGGGGCCTGCGGCCAGCGCGCGGGCGATGGCGAGCTGTTGTTGCTGGCCGCCGGAGAGGTCGCCGCCGCGGCGTCCCAGCATCTGCCTGAGTACCGGGAACAGGGTGAACAGTTCATCGGGCACGGTGGCCGAGCCGGGGCGGTAGGCCAGGCCCATGCGCAGGTTTTCCTCCACGGTGAGGCGCGGAAAAATTTCGCGGCCTTGCGGTACGTAGCCGATGCCCTGACGCGCCCGCGCGTCAGGGCGCAGCGGGTCGATGCGGGTGCCGTCGAGCGTGATGCTGCCGCCTTTGATGCCCACCAGTCCCATGATGGACTTGAGCAGGGTGGTTTTTCCCACGCCGTTGCGGCCCAGCAGGGTGAGCACCTGGCCTTTTTCGAGGCTGAGGCTGACGTTGCGCAGAATGTGGCTGCCGCCGTAGTACTGCTGAATCGCGTCGATCTGGAGCATGGTGAGCGGGGGATGTGCGGGAATGGGGGCGCAGGCGGCGGGCGGCCGCCTAGCGTCCGAGATAAACCTCGACCACGCGCTCGTCGGCCTGCACCTGCTCCAGGCTGCCTTCGGCGAGCACGCTGCCTTCGTGCAGTACGGTGACTTTGTCGGCGATTTTGCGCACGAACTCCATGTCGTGTTCCACCACTATGAGGGTGTGCTTTCCCGCCAGGGAGAGGAAGAGTTCGGCGGTGCGGTCGGTCTCGAAGTCGGTCATGCCGGCCACGGGTTCGTCGAGCAGCAGGAGTTGCGGCTCAAGCATCAGCAGCATGCCGATTTCCAGCCACTGTTTCTGGCCGTGCGACAAGTCGCCGGCGCGCCGCGCGGCCTGGTCGTGCAGGCGGATCTGCTCAATCACTTCTTCCACCCGCTGGCGCTGCGCGGGGCTCAGGCGGAAGAACAGGGTGGCGCGTGCGCGTTTGTCTGACTTGAGCGCCAGCTCCAGGTTGTCCTGCACGCTGAGGTCTTCGAACACCGTGGGCTTCTGGAACTTGCGGCCCACGCCAGCGGCCACCACGTCGGCCTCGCGCAGCTTGAGCAGGTCGATGGTCTGGCCAAAAAAGGCGGTTCCGGCGTCGGGCCGGGTTTTGCCGGTAATGACGTCCATCATTGTGGTTTTGCCCGCGCCGTTGGGGCCGATGATGCAGCGCAGTTCGCCCACGTCGAGCGCGAGGCTGAGTTTGTTCAGCGCCCGAAAACCGTCGAAGCTCACGCTGATGTCGTCGAGGTAGAGGGCCACACCGTGGCTGAGGTCCACGCCGGGCTGCAGCATATGGCCGTAGCCCGCGGTGGCGTCGCCGCCGCGTTCTGGTTGCGGCTCCTGGTACACAATCTCCCGCCAGTCGAGATCAGCCACGGCGCTGCCTCCATTGCTTGACCAGGCCGACGATGCCATACGGCGCGTACAGCGTGACCACGATGAACAGCCCGCCCAGCACATACAGCCAGACCTGCGGCATGGAGACGGTCAGCCAGCTCTTGGCTACGTTCACGAGTACCGCGCCGACGATGGGGCCGATCAGCGTGCCGCGTCCGCCGATGGCCGTCCAGATGGCGATCTCGATGGAGTTGGAGGTGGACATTTCGCTCGGGTTGATGATGCCCACCTGCGGCGCATACAGCGCGCCCGCAATGCCGCACATCATGGCCGAGAGAGTCCACACCCCGAGCTTGAACCACAGCGGGTTGTAGCCGCAGAACATCACCCGGCTCTCTGCATCGCGCACCGCGGTGAGCACGCGGCCAAACTTGCTGCGCACCAGCCATCGCGAGAACAGGAACATGCCGACCAGCGTGAGGCTGCTGGCGACGAACAGCGACACCGTCATGCCCGCCGTGCCCATGGGAAAGCCCAGCAGTACCTTGAAATCAGTGAGGCCGTTGTTGCCGCCAAAGCCGGTCTCGTTGCGGAAGAACAGCAGCATGGCCGCATAGGTGAGGGCCTGGGTGATGATGGAGAAATACACCCCCTTGATGCGCGAGCGGAAGGCGAAAAAGCCGAACACGAAGGCCAGCAGGCCGGGCGCGGCCACCGCCAGGAACAGCGCCCAGGCGAAATGCTCGGTGCCCACCCAGTACCAGGGGAAGTGCGTCCATTGCATGAACTGCATGAAGTCGGGCAGGTTGCCGCTGGCCGCATTCATCGCCCGGTTCAGGTACATGCCCATGGCATAGCCGCCCAGGGCGAAGAACAGGCCGTGGCCCAGCGACAGGATGCCGGCGTAGCCCCAGACCAGATCCATGGCCAGCGCCACCATGGCGTAGCACAGAATCTTGCCCGACAGCCCGACCCAGTATGGCGACAGATGCAGGCTGCTGCCCTGCGGCAGGGCCAGCGCCAGCAGCGGCACCAGCACCGTGGCCAGCAGCAAAAAGCCGATCAGCGCGGCCCAGCCCCACAGCGGCAGAAAGGCCGTGGGCGACTGCAATTGCACCCGCGGCGGCGGCACCAGCGTGCCCGATTCGTTGAGGATGGCGGCCATGGGTGCTCAGCTTTCCACACTGCGGCCCTTGAGGGCGAACATGCCCTGCGGGCGTTTCTGAATGAACAGGATGATGGCCACCAGCACGGCGATCTTCGCCAGCACCGCGCCCGCCACGCCTTCGAGCAGGGTGTTGGCCACCCCCAGACCCATGGCTGCGGCCACCGTGCCGGTGAGCTGGCCCACGCCGCCCAGCACCACGACCATGAAGCAGTCGACGATGTAGCCCGTGCCCATCTCCGGGCTGACATTGCCGATCTGGCTGAGCGCGCAGCCCGCCAGGCCCGCGATGCCCGTGCCCAGACCGAAGGCCAGCATGTCCACCCGCGCGATGCGCACGCCCACGCAGGAAGCCATGGGACGGTTCTGCGTGACGGCGCGCACGAACAGCCCCAGCCGCGTGCGGCTGATGAGCAGCCACATCCCCAGCAGCACCACCACCGTGAAGGCGATGATGACCATGCGGTTGTAGGGCAGGATGAGATTGGCCATGACGTTCAGCCCGCCCGACATCCAAGGCGGGTTGTCCACCTGCACGTTCTGCGGCCCGAACAGGCTGCGCACCGCCTGGATCAGCACCAGGCTGATGCCCCAGGTGGCCAGCAGGGTTTCGAGCGGCCGGCCGTACAGACGGCGGATGATGGTGCGCTCGATGAGCATGCCGATGCTCCCCGCAACGACGAAGGAGAAGGGCACCGCGGCGATCAGCGAGTAATGCACATAGCCCGGCAGATAGTGCTGGAACAGGCCCTGCATCACATAGGTGGCGTAGGCGCCGATCATGATGAACTCGCCCTGCGCCATATTGATCACGCCCATCAGACCGTAAGTGACGGCCAGGCCCAGCGCGGCCAGCAGCAGGATGCTGCCCAGGCTGATGCCCGAGAACAGTGTGCCCAGCCGTTCGCCCCAAGCCAGACGGTTATCGATCTCGCCGAGGCTTTTTTCAATTTGCGTGCGCACCAGCGGCGAGCTTTCCAAATAAGCGCCGTCCTTCTTGTCCAGCCGCGACAGCAGCAGCGCGCGCACGGCGGGATAGTTACTGGCCGCCAGTTCCTTGGCCGCAGCCAGGCGGTCGACGGCGCTGGCGCTGGTGAGCAGGATGGCGGCGTGCAGCAGTTGCAGGCGCTGCAGGATCTCCGGGTCTTTCTCGGTTTTCAGCGCCTGCTCCACCAGCCCGCGATCGACCGGAGTCGGGTCGTCCTGCAATTGCTGCACAGCCTTCAGGCGCTGGGCGCGCTGCGGCGAAAACAGGTCGAGCGCGGCGCGGGCCGATTGCAGCTCCTTGCGCATATAGTTGTTGTTGACCACGCCTTGCGCGTTGTCGCTGGGGGTGACGGCCTTGCCCGTCGCCAGGTCGATCCAGGCATCGCCTTGCTGGACCTGCACCATGTCGCCGTCGATCTGCACATCGCCATTGAGCAGCTTGTGCAGAAAGTCGGCGAGCTGCGGATCGGGCTTGGCCACGGCCTTGTGCAGCGCGGCGATCCGGGCGTCGGTGTCGCCGCTGGAAAGGGCCAGGGCTTCCTGTGGGGTGAGGGCATGGGCCTGCGGCGTCAAGCCGGGCAGCAAGCCGAGCAATGAGCCGAGCAACAGCAGACCGAGCGCCATGCGCAGCCATGCGCCGGGTCGATGCCACAGGAGGGGCTGAGGGGTCATGGTCGGTGGAGGGGACTGGGCAGGGTCGGTGCGTTCAAGGCTCCCCACCCCAGCCCTCCCCGCGAGCGGAGAGGGAGCAAACCATCGCGATGCGCTGCGATTTGCCCCCCCCACGGCGTGGGGGAGGTTGGGAGGGGGGGTGTTTGCGTGGCCGAAACAATCAGGCGTTCTTCGGCTTGGGGATGTAGGGGCTCCAGGACTCGCCCGGCACCAGACCCTTGGACTTCCACACCACGTCGAACTGCGCCTTGTCGTTGATCTGGCCGATGAACACCGGCTTGCTCAAGTACTGGTTCTCCAGCACTTCGACGGTGTAGCCATCGGGAGCGGCGAACTTCTGCCCGATCAGCGC
This sequence comes from Burkholderiaceae bacterium, assembly GCA_016936875.1. Lineage (GTDB taxonomy): Bacteria > Pseudomonadota > Gammaproteobacteria > Burkholderiales > Burkholderiaceae_C > Thiomonas. The sequence continues at coordinate 6,238 of JAFGXB010000149.1, forward strand.
CTTGCGCACCTCGTCGGTCTTGGTGGACTTGGCCTTCTCCACCGCCTGCTTCCACAGATGGATGCCGATGTAGGAGGCTTCCATCGGGTCGTCGGTGACGGGGTAGTCTTTCAGGCCCTTGGCTTTCACATAGTCCTGCCACGACTTGACGAACTTGGCGTTGCGCGGGTTCTTCAGCGACTCGAAGTAGTTCCACGCGGTGAGCTGGCCCACCAGCGGCTTGATGTCCATGCCGGCGATTTCCTGCTCGGCGATGGAGAAGCCGACCACCGGAATGTCGGTGGCCTTGATGCCCTGGTTGCCCAGCTCCTTGTAAAACGGCACGTTGGAGTCGCCGTTCACGGTGGAGATCACGCAGGTCGGTCCGGCGGAGGCGAACTTCTTGATGTCGGCAACGATGTTCTGGTAGTTGCTGAAGCCGAACGGCGTATAGACCTCGGCGATGTCGGCATCTTTCACGCCCTTGGAATGCAGGAAGCCGCGCAGGATGGCGTTGGTGGTGCGCGGGTACACATAGTCGGTCCCGAGCAGGAAGAAGCGCTTGGCGCCGCCGCCGTCCTTGCTCATCAGGTATTCGGTGGCGGGAATGGCTTGCTGGTTGGGCGCGGCGCCCGTATAGACCACATGCTTGTTCTGCTCCTGTCCCTCGAACTGCACCGGGTAGAACAGCAGGCCGTTGAGCTCGTCGAGCACCGGCAGCACGGACTTGCGCGACACCGAGGTCCAGCAGCCGAAGATGGCAGCCACCTTGTCCTGGCTGATGAGCTGGCGCGCCTTCTCGGCGAACAGCGGCCAGTTGGAGGCGGGGTCGACCACCACGGGCTCGATCATGTGGCCGTCCACGCCGCCTGCGGCGTTGATCTCGGCAATGGTCATCAGGTCCACGTCTTTCAACGCCGTTTCCGAGATGGCCATGGTGCCCGACAGCGAATGCAGGATGCCGACCTTGATCGGTTTCTTGCTCGCGGCAATGGCGGGGAAGGATAGGGTGCTGGCCGCCGCGGCGGCAACGGCGCCGCCAACGGTCTTCAATGCGGTACGACGATCCATATTGTGTGTTCCTCCAGAAGTTGTGGTGGGGTGTGGCGCCATGTGTTCTGCAAGTCGCGTGCCACGGTTTTGTCGTCCCCCGTGATGGGCCGCGACAGTTCTTTTACGAACACCTGTCAACCGGGCCACCCCGGGCTGAATTGGGTCAACGCCGGGGCTGACCAGTCTCAGCGGAGTCGTATCCGGCTTGTTTTTGGTGCGCTCGCACCAAACAGGGGCGCGCGGCGCTCTGGGTGACGCCGCTGGGTGGCCTCACGGCAGTAAGGCCGTGAGGCGGGTCTGCTTCTTGCACACACTTTGCGAAGACTGGCGCGAGCGCCTCGGGCTTTGCGCGCTAAGCTCGTCTTCACACTCTCTCACTGCATTCACCGCGTCATGGACCTCACGCCCCGCGAAAAAGACAAGTTGCTCATCTTCACCGCCGCGCTGCTGGCCGAGCGCCGCAAAGCGCGTGGCTTGAAGCTCAATGTGCCCGAAGCCATCGCCTTCATCACCGCCGCGGTGATGGAGGGCGCGCGCGACGGCCGCACCGTGGCCGAGTTGATGAGCGAGGGCCGCGCCCTGCTGCGCCGCGACGAGGTGATGGACGGCGTGGCCGAACTCATCCCCGACATTCAGGTGGAAGCCACCTTCCCCGACGGCACCAAGCTCGTCACCGTGCACCAACCCATTGCCTGAACCGGAGCCGCTCATGATTCCTGGAGAAATCCTCTGCGCCGAGGGTGAGCTCACCCTCAACCCCGGCCGCACTGCGCTGACCCTGGTGGTGGAAAACGCGGGCGACCGGCCCATCCAGGTCGGCTCGCACTACCACTTCGCCGAGACCAACCCTGGCCTGCGCTTCGACCGCGCCGCCGCACGCGGCATGCGCCTGAACATCGCCAGCGGCACCGCGGTGCGCTTCGAGCCGGGGCAGCAGCGCACCGTGGAACTTGTGGCGTATGCGGGCGACCGCGTGGTCATCGGCTTTCGGCAAGACGTCATGGGGGCACTCTGATGGCCACCCTCTCCCGCCGTGCCTATGCCGAAATGTTTGGCCCCACCGTGGGCGACCGCGTGCGCCTGGCCGACACCGACCTGCTCATCGAAGTGGAAGACGACTACACCCTGCGCGCCGGGGGTTATGGCGAAGAGGTGAAGTTCGGCGGCGGCAAGACCATCCGCGACGGCATGGGCCAGAGCCAGCGCAGCCGCGCCGAAGGGACGATGGACCTGGTCATCACCAATGCCCTCATCGTCGACCACTGGGGCATCGTCAAGGCCGACGTGGGCATTCGCGGCCAGCGCATCGCCGCCATCGGCAAGGCGGGCAACCCCGACGTGCAGCCGGGGGTGGACATGATCATCGGCCCCGGCACGGAAATTCTCGCGGGCGAAGGGCTCATCCTCACCGCAGGCGGCATCGACAGCCACATCCACTTCGTCTGCCCGCAGCAAATCGAAGAGGCGCTGATGAGCGGCGTCACCACCATGCTGGGCGGCGGCACCGGGCCTGCCACCGGCACCAACGCCACCACCTGCACGCCGGGGCCGGAGAACATCGCCCGCATGCTGCAGGCCGCCGATGCCTTTCCGATGAACCTGGGCTTTCTCGGCAAGGGCAACGCCAGCCAGCCCGCAGCGCTGCGCGAGCAGGTGGAGGCCGGCGCCATCGGCCTCAAGCTGCACGAAGACTGGGGCACCACCCCGGCGGCGATCGACTGCTGCCTGTCTGTTGCCGAAGAGACCGACGTGCAGGTGGCCATTCACACCGACACGCTCAATGAGAGCGGCTTTGTGGAGGACACCATTGCCGCCTTCAAGGGCCGCACCATCCACACCTTCCACACCGAGGGCGCGGGCGGTGGCCATGCGCCCGACATCCTGCGCGTGCTGGGCGAGGCCAATGTGCTGCCATCCTCCACCAACCCCACGCGGCCCTTCACCGTCAACACCATCGACGAACACCTCGACATGCTGATGGTGTGTCACCACCTCGACGCCAACATCGCCGAAGACCTGGCCTTCGCCGAAAGCCGCATCCGCCGCGAAACCATCGCCGCCGAGGACGTGCTGCACGACCTCGGCGCCATCAGCATCATGTCCAGCGACAGCCAGGCCATGGGCCGCGTCGGCGAGGTCATCCTGCGCACCTGGCAGACGGCGCACAAGATGAAGGCGCAGCGCGGCTGGCTGGCGCTGACCGCGGGCATGAGCGGCGCGCAGTCGAACAGCCGCAACGACAACTTCCGCGCCAAACGCTATGTCGCCAAATACACCGTCAACCCCGCGCTGGCCCACGGCATTGCGCACGAAGTGGGCTCGGTGGAAGTGGGCAAATGGGCCGACCTGGTGCTGTGGCGGCCGGCCTGGTTCGGCGTGAAACCCAGCGTCATCGTCAAGGGCGGCTTCATCGCCGCCGCGCTGATGGGCGACGCCAACGCCTCCATTCCCACCCCGCAGCCAGTGCACACCCGGCCCATGTTCGGCGCCTTCGGCGGCGCGCGGCTCGCCACCTCGCTGACCTTCGTCTCGCAGGCCGGCCTGGCCCATGACATCGGCCAGCGCCTCAAACTGCAAAAGTCGCTCGCCGCCGTGCGCGGCTGCCGCAGCGTGAAAAAAGCCGACATGGTGCATAACGCCTACACCCCACACATGCAGGTGGACGCCCAGACCTACGAGGTCCGCGCCGACGGCCAGTTGCTCACCTGCGAGCCTGCCACCGTGCTGCCGATGGCGCAGCGGTATTTTTTGTTTTGACTTGCCAAAAGAGGAGCCTGAAATGCCAACCTTGACTCACCTCGCTACCTTTGCCTTGGTTGCTCTTGGCATGGTGCTGACGCCTGGGCCGAACATGATTTATCTCATTTCGCGCTCGATCTCCCAGGGGCGCAGTGCCGGCCTCATCTCCCTGGGTGGGGTGGCGTTGGGTTTCGTGTTCTACATGCTGTGCGCCGCATTCGGCATCACGGCGCTCGTGCTGGCCGTGCCTTATGCGTATGACGCGCTGCGCTTCGGCGGCGCGCTGTATTTGCTTTATCTCGCCTGGCAAGCGGTCCGGCCGGGTGGCCACTCGCCGTTTCAGGTGCGCGATCTGCCCGTGGACTCGCCGCGCAAGTTGTTCACCATGGGCTTTGTCACCAATCTGCTGAACCCCAAGATTGCGGTTTTGTATCTCTCGCTCCTGCCCCAGTTCATCGACCCCGCGCACGGTTCCGTGCTCGGCCAGTCGTTGGCGCTGGGCATGACGCAAATCGCCATCAGCCTTGCGGTAAACGCGCTGATCGTTCTCATGGCGGGTGCGATTGCCCGCTTTCTGGCGCAGCGGCCAGCATGGATCACCGTGCAACGGTGGCTGATGGGCACGGTGCTGACCGCATTGGCTGTGCGCGTGGCCACTGAGGCGCGTCGGTAGGCTGGTCGATCGCGCGGCCCACTGCTGCTTCGCACATCAGCTGCGAACACTGCTGATGCGCGAATTTGAATGGCGCTGTCATCATGAACATCACCACTGGCCGTGGATGAGCAGGTTGCCGCTCGAACGCGTTCGAGCGCGCCTGGAATTTTTCGCCGGGTGCGAGGTCATCCCCAGTGCGGCAACGCTGGAATCTGTCGTTCAGCGACGCGCTCATTGTGCAGGCTGCGCAAGCCAGCGGCTGCACCGAATTGCTCACCGAAGACTTGCACGCTGGGGCGACCATCGCCGGAGTCCGGGTGGTCAATCCGTTTGGTTAACGCGCCATCAAATGCGCCCGTATCCACGCCGCGAAGGCGTCTTCGCTCAAGTCGCCAGACGCGACGGAGAGCATGGTGAGCGTGGCATCGGCCTGTGTTGCGGCGAGGCGCTGGCCGTTCAGGGCAAGGAACAAACCGACCGCAAGAAAGGCGGCGCGTTTGTTGCCGTCGACAAAGGCATGATTCTTTGCAAGGCCGACACCATAGGCAGCGGCAAGCGCAGCCAGGTCCGGCTCGCCGTAGGCCACCAGATTCAGAGGCCGCGCGAGCGCCGAGTCGAGCAGCCCTTCATCGCGCAGTCCGGGGGCGCCGCCGTGTTCGGCCAAGCTTTCATCGTGCAGCAGCAGCAGCGCACGCCGGTCGACGAAATGCCAGCTCATTTGGCGAGTTGATGGAAGGTGTCGCGGTACTCGCGCATGAATTCGCGGCCGAGTTGCAGTTGCGCGTCGAGCGCGGGGTCGTAAGGCGTGAGGGTGACGCCGTTCGCCGCCTCGGTGACAAACACCGTGTCGCCCTTTTCCAGTTTGAGGCGGGCCAGGAGTTCCTTGGGCAGAATGACGCCAACCGAATTGCCGATCTGGGTGAGTTTGAGGGCGGACATGCTGTTCTCCTGA
>JAFGXB010000150.1 GCA_016936875.1 Burkholderiaceae bacterium
CTGCTCGCGGTGGACGCACTGGATAAGGGTGAATTCTGGATGGGAATCATGGTGGCATTCTCTCCTGTTGCCTGGCTCAACGGCACGCTGGAGGCGAACTTTAGGGCAAGTGTGACTTTTTTGGCAAAAAATCGCGGCGAACCTGTCAATGCCGGTTTTACAAGCCCAGCTCCGCCCGCACCAACTGATCGAGTTGCCGCCGCATGTCCGCCTGCGCCGTGCGGAATTCGGCGGTGTCCACCCCCTCGGTCAAGGCGCGGATCAGGCGCAGATACGCCAAGTGCAGCGGGCCGTCTACCAACCCCTGCGCCTCAATATAGCCGTGCAGCGCCGTGGCCGCACGGGCGGCCAGCGGCAGGGCATCGGGCCAGGGGGTCATGTAAGCCAGCCGCATTTCCCATAACAGGTGGGCCGCATACACACCCAGCGCGGTGCGCGGGTGGTCGCGGTCGATGTGCAGATGAAATCCACGCACCCAGTCCACCACGGCATCGGCCGGCATGGGACGCGCCAGGCCGTAGCCCTGCCCGGCATCTGCCTGCAGAATGACTGCGGCCTCCACCAGCCCTGCCGACTCCAGACCTTCAACCACGACCTGACTGCCCAGATCGTGCGCCAGGCGCGTGAGATGCTGAATGAAATCGAGCGCGCGGCGCGGCGCCTTGCCCAGGCCGCTGAGCAGCCCCTGGTCGATCTTCACTTCGTCGAACGGAAAACTGTCGAGCCGCAGCAGGGAGCTGTAGCCCGAGCCAAGATCGTCTTCGGCCAGACGCACCCCGCTGGCCCGGAACCGCGCCAGCAGCGCGTCGCGGCGCTCGGATATGTCCAGATCGCCGCTCTCCAGCAGTTCGAGGGTGAGACGGCGCGGGTCCACTGCGTGGTTGCGCAGCAGTTGCTCCACCCGCTCCACATAGCGCGGATCGCTCAGGGCCACCGGCGGCATGTTGACGGAGACATCGGTTTCGACACCCTGCTGCGCCCAGCGGTGGCGCGCATGCAGCGCCTGCTCCAGCCCCAGGCTGAACAGACGCCACATGTCCTGCGCACCCAGCACCGGCAGGAACTCCGCCGGAGACACCAGCCCGCCACCGTCCTGCCGCCGCAGACGGGCCAGCGCCTCGAACTTCACCGGCCGTCCGGTGCGCAGACTGACCACGGGCTGATAGAGCATCTGCAGCCCCTCGTGGTCGAGCAGATCGACATAAAACCGCCGCCGCGCATAAGGCACCACGCCCGATGGACTGCTGGCATAGCGAGTGAATGCCAGGCCGAGAATTTTTTGCAGATGCCCGGTGAACACCTTGCGCGCCGCATTGGTGAAAAACCCCGGATAGCTGCTGTACAGATCCATCAGCGCGATGGGCTGACCAAACGCATCCAGAATGGGAATGGACACCGCGCTGCGCACGCCAAGTTCATGCGCCTGCGCCTTCCAGGGAAGAATGGCCGGATCGGTGGAGTACGACGCGGTGTACTGCACCTCGCGGCTGCGCCAGGCCCGCCCGGAAGCGCCCAGCCCTTCGGCCGCGTCGCCGCGCACCAAGGTCGGGGCGACACCGACCGTGCCGATGCGGTCGAGGTAGAGCGACTTGAAGCGGTTGCCAAACGCATGCTCGAACTGCAGCACGCCGTTGGTGTCAGGCCTGCCGATGGTTCCGGCCACCACGCCTTCAATGTTTTCCAGCGCGCCCAGCACCGAACGCAGCAGATCGCTCAAGGTGTGCGCGGTGAGGATGGCCGCATCGATACGCGCCAGCGCGCCGTCGAGTTGTCGGCCGATGTCTTCATGCCCCTCGATCTGCCATTGCAGCTCGTCCTGCAGGCGGGTAATGAAATAGCGCAGCAGCGCCGCCCGTTCGCTGGGGTCGACCCAGTCGGCAAAGTGGGTGATGAGCAGACGGGTGTAGAGCCCATACGACTCGACCAGCCAGGACGCCTCGATGCCGATCAGCGCATGCGCCCGGCCCACATGCCGCGCCACGCGCACCGAGGCCTCGCTGCGGCCCGCAAACAGGCTGAGCAAATGGCGCTCCTGGTTTTTGCGCAGTTGCGCAAACTCCTGTTCGGACAACAGACCGAGCAGCCGGGAAAACCGCGGCTGGCTCAGCAACTCATCGTAGAACCGCGCAATAAAACCGTTCACCACCGCCTGCAAATCGGGCTGCACCGCCTGCAGCAAGGCGCGCAAGGCCGCCTGCTGCTCCGGCGCGTCAGGCGGCTCAGACAGATGCGGCGAGATATTCAAATTTTCATACATGGGCGGCATGCTATTGAGCCAAGCCAAGCTGTGGCAAGCAAAAGCTTGGATCCCGTTGATCTGAAACAAACCATCGCTTGTTCAGCCCCCGATCAGCAAGAGGGGATTCAAGTTTGCCCGCGCCGTGCCGTTACATCCAACGCAAGACGAACCATCGCGAGGCCCACCTTGAAATTCCTGGTTGTTGACGACTTTCCCACCATGCGCCGCATCGTGCGCGGCCTGCTGATGCAGACCGGCTATGTAACCGGCACGATCGACGAAGCAGAAAACGGCGAAGAGGCCTGGCGCAGACTGCAGGCCGGCGGCATCGAGTTCGTCGTCACCGACTGGAACATGCCGGTCATGCAGGGCATCGATCTGCTCAAACTCATCCGCGCCAGCGACAACCCGGCCATCCGCAGCCTGCCGGTGCTGATGGTCACCGCCGAAGCCAAGAAAGAAAACATCGTCGCCGCGGCGCAGGCCGGGGTGAATGGCTACATCGTCAAGCCCTTCACCGCGCAGACACTCAAGGAAAAACTCGACGCCATCATGGCGCGGCTCAGTGCGGCAGCGGCAGCCGGGGGGCACGCGCAATGAGCACCGAAAATACCGCCCTGGCGCTGCACCGCCTGACCGAAGCCGATGCGCTGCTGCACGAAGGCGTGCGCCGCATCATGGCGGCCTCCAGCGACCTTCCCGAGGCCAGCCACCCGCTCGAAGAAGCGCTGCGCCTGACCGAAACCCAGGCCATGGCCACGCTCGAAGCGGTGGAAAACGGCTTTGCCGAAGTCGCCGCCATCCGCGCCACGCACGGCGGCTTCATCGACGCGGGCCTCGACCGCATCGAGCAGCAATTCCACACCATTCTCGCCAGCCAGCAGGGCCAGGACCTGGCCGGGCAGCGGCTGAAAAAAACCATCCATCTGCTGCAGGCCGTGGAGCAGCGCATCCGTGCCGCTGCCGATCAACTCGGCCCGCAACTCGAATCCGCGGCACACACCGAAACCCCGGCCGCCGCGCAACAAGCCAGCAGCACGCCGCTCAATGGCGTTCCCACCTACGCCGGCCCCGCCTTTGCACAGGATGACGTGGACGCCCTGCTGCGCGACCTCGGCATCTGAACCTTCCGCACCGCGATCATGGACAACGACATCCTGCTGGAATTTCTCGCCGAGTCCCGCGAGCTGCTGAGCCAGGCCCAAGACCAGTTGCTGCGGCTGGAGTCAACGCCCGGCGACCCGGACGTGCTCAGCGCCATCTTCCGCGCCTTTCACACCCTCAAGGGCGGCGCCGGATTCCTGGAAGCGCAGCACATGGTGGACTGGTGCCATCACCTCGAAGACCTGTTCGACAAAATGCGCGCCAACAAGCTGCGCGCCACCGCGCCGATGATCGACGCCATCCTGCGCGCAACAGACGTCATCACCTCCATGCTCGACGAAATGGCGTGCGGTGAAAACCCGCAGGTCGGCCCGGCCGAGCTGGGACGCGACATTCAGGCCTACGCCCGAGGCGATTCTCCCCAACCCGCGCCGGCGCCCACTCCGCCCGCACCACAACCCGCCCCGCAGCCGCCCGCTGCCAACACGGGTCTGTGGGTGACGCAGGAACGAGGCGACAGCGGCAGCACCGGGCTGTACGCCGAACGCCGCGTGGCCGAAGCAGCCAGCCCCGCAAACGACACCGACAGCATTTCGCAGGACGAGTTCGAGCAAGTGCTCGACAGCCTTTACGGCGCCGGCCAAGCGCCGGGTGCCGCACCCTCAAAAAGCGGCCCGTTGGACGCCCCCCTCGGTGCGCAACCAACGAACGCGAGCGTGGGGGACCACACCCCCGCCGCCGGGCCGTCCCAAGGCGGGGGCAGCCCCCTCGGGGGGCAGCGAGCGGACGCGAGCGTGGGGGACCACATCACCCAGGACGAATTCGAGCGCGTGCTCGACGCCCTGCACGGCCCCGGCCACGCCCCGGGCCAGACCAGCAAGCCACCTGTCGCCGCCCCCCAGAAAACCGAACCATCCGCCCCGCGCAGCAGCAACGGCGGCGCGGCGGAAGAAACCTCCATCCGCGTCGATTCCACCCGCCTCGATCAGGCCATGAATCAGGTGGGCGAGCTGGTGCTGCTGCGCAACCGCCTGAGCGCCGCCGTGGGCCGCATGGCGCAGGAAGATGAAACCCTGGCCCGGCTGGCGCGCGAAACCGATCTGGCCGTCAACGATCTGCAGAACACCGTGATGCGTCTGCGCATGCAGCCCTGCAAACGCCTGTTCCAGAGCCTGCCCCGCGTGGTGCGCGACGCCTCGCGCAGCCTGGGCAAGAAAGTGCGCCTCGACATCGAAGGCGAAGATGTGGAGATCGACAAGACCGTGGTCGACGCGCTGTCCGGCCCGCTCATCCATCTGGTGCGCAACGCCCTGGACCACGGGATTGAAGAGCCCAACGTGCGCAGCAAGGCCGGCAAGCCGGAAGAAGCGGTACTGCATGTGGCCGCCCGTCACCTGGGCGACAAGGTGCAGATCCAGGTGGGCGACGATGGCCGCGGCATGAACGCGCAAAAAATCATGCAGCACGCCATTTCCAAAGGCGTCATCACCGCGCAGGAGGCCGCGCGGCTGTCCGAGCGCGAAATGCTCGAACTCATCTTTCTGCCCGGCTTCTCCACCAAAGAGCAGGTCAGTGAACTGTCTGGCCGTGGCGTGGGCATGGACGTGGTGCGCTCCACCGTGGCCTCGTTGCGCGGGCGCATCGACATCGACACCACACTGGGCAAAGGCAGCACCCTCACCCTCGAACTCCCGCTGACTATGGCCGTGCTGCCGGTGCTGTATTTCCGCCTGCGGCGCGAAACCTACGCCCTGCCAGTGGCGGCCATCGAGAACCTGCTGGCCATCGACCCCGAACAGGTGCATTCCATCTCCGGGCGCCTCATGGTGCAGGTCGATGGCAACCGCGTGGTGCCCTACATCGACCTGGGCCACCTGCTGCAAGACCGACCGATCGATCTGCACAGAGACCAGAGCGAAGGCATTCTCATCGAGCAGGGTCTGCTGGTCGTCTCCGAGGCCATGGGCACCGAAGACTCGGTGGTCAAGCCGCTGGACATCTCCACCAATGACACCCTCTACCAAGGTGCCACCATTTCCGGCAACGGCGAGGTGGTGCTCATTCTCGACGGTGCCGCACTGGCCCGGGTGCAACGCAAGAGCTGACCCACGACCCCATCATGGACGACCAATCTATCGACACCCTGCGGCGCGACTTCATCGCCGTGGCCGACGCCACATACGCCTTCCAGGGCGCGCTGAAAAAACGCCTGCGCGAAATTGACCGCAAGGCGCTCAACGCCCAGGTGCTGGTCAAGCGCCACGGCAAGGAACTCGCCGGCTATGGCGTGGTGGCGCAAGCCTTCCGCGAAGGCGCGCAAGCCATGCAGACTTCCGCCGATCAGGTGCAAAAGCTCATCAACCCGCTGATGCTGCATTTCATGGAAATCCTGCGCGACGTGCAGCAGATGAACAGCCTGCGCCACATCCAGAACGCCGCAACCGCCCACTGCCCTTCGCTGGCCGAGCGCGTGCGCCAGCACGCCGACATGCAGGATCGCCACGCCGCGGGCAGCCGCCGTGCCGGGCTGGCACTGGGCACCGCGCTCGACCGCTTCCAGGCGGTGATCGCCGAACTCGATTATGTGGTGGTCAACGGCCGCATCGAGGCGGCGCTCAAAGGCGCGGTCAACGCCCCGCTGACGCAGGTTTCGCTGGAAATGGACCGCTCCGTCACCGGAGTGCAAGACCTGCTGCGCATCTACCGGGAACAAATTGAAAGGATCATTGAATGAAATCGCTGCAATTTTTCAGCCAGGGCAATCACCACTGGAACATCATTTACGACCAGGACGAGCGCCGCGTCATCGACTCCAACGTCTACGCCCTGAGCGTGGACGAGCAGACCATGGTGCTCGATCCAGGCGGATTCGAAATCTTCCCGCAAGTGTTCAGCGCCCTGGTGGAAGTGGCGCCGCCCGGCTCGCTCAAGGCCGCCTTCGTCAGCCACCAAGACCCGGACATCGCCTCCAGCCTGCCGCTGTGGAACGCCTGCAACCCCACCATCGCCTGGTATGTGCCCAAGCTGTGGAGCGGCTTCATCCGCCATTACGGCGCGCTCGACGCCGATCTGCGCGACATCCCCGATGAAGGCGGCGAGATGACCCTGGGCTCCGCCCGGCTGCAGTTCGTTCCCGCCCACTACCTGCATTCCTCGGCGAACTTCCATGTGTACGACGCCTTCGCCAAAGTGCTGTTTTGCGGCGACGTGGGCGCGGCGCTGCTGCCCGCCGGCCATGCGCCCTTCGTTGACCGCCGTGACATCGACACCCCGGCCGCATTCGACGAGCACATCAAATCGGCCGAGTACTTCCACAAGCGCTGGATGCCGTCGATGGCCGCCAAGCGCAACTGGTGCGAGCGCGTGTCGAAGATGGACATCGACTTCCTTGCCCCGCAGCACGGCGCCATCTACACCGGCCAGAACGTCAAGCGCTTCATCGACTGGTTTGACGCCCTCAAAGTGGGCTCGGCAGTCGAGTAAACCCGCTCACGCCCTTCACACCGCCACCCTGCTCCCCTGATTGCCGAGATTCCTCATGGACGCAACCGCCCTGCACTATCTGCAACAAGCCCTCGAACCGCTGGACAGCCTGGAAATGCTGGCCGAGGCCGACGCCGCCATGGAAAACGGCGTGTTCTACATGAACCGTACCGCGCGCGAAACCATGGAGCGGTTTCACGGCACCCTCAACTCCGCGCTGCGCGGCGCCGACGTGCGCAACGCCCTGCACCGCTCCATCCACCAGTTCCACAAAGACCCGGAACGCATTCGCGCCATCCTGCGCCGCCTGGCCGACGGCAGCCTGAACAAGCATGTGCAGGAAATGCAAGTGGGCCAGGTGACTTTCGCGCTCGTTTTTGTCGCGGTGCGCGACCCGGCAGGGCAAGTCCTCGCCTTTCATGCGAGCTGGCGCGATGTATCTGCGTTCAAAGACGTCAGAGCCGTCAGCGACCGGCTCAAGGAAGTCGTCAGCACCCTCAACTGCGCGGCGAGCGAGATCGGCCAGTCCATGACCTCGGTGGATACGGCGATCCGCAACGTGGGCAGCGCCGTCAGCGGCAACGGCATGGCGGTCACCCAACTCCAGGAGCAGGTGGGCGCCATCAGCACCATCGTGCGCAATATCCGCGAAATCTCCTACCAGACCAATCTGCTCGCGCTCAACGCCGCCATCGAAGCGGCGCGCGCGGGTGAGCATGGCCGCGGCTTCGCCGTGGTGGCCGACGAGGTGCGCAACCTCGCCCGCCGCGTGCAGGCCGCCACCGCCGAGGTGGAGTCCAACACCACGGCCATCGGCCAGCGGGCGCACGACATCGCCGCCACCAGCGCCAGTTCGAGCAAGGAACTCGATCTGGTGCGCTCGGTTGTGGTGCGGATGAACAACCAGGTGGGCAATATGCAGTCCAGCGCCACCCGCATGATGTTGCAGTCGGCGCAGGAAGATCACAAAGACTTCGTCAACCACATCCTGCTCGAAGCCACCAAGGACAAGCAGGCCAAGCTGGCCAACGAAGTCAGCGACCATCACCACTGCCGCCTGGGCAAGTGGTACGACAGCCAGGGGCAGGCAAGCTTTGGCGGCCTCTCCGCCTTCCGCGCGCTGGAAGCGCCGCACGCCCAGATCCACGCCACCGCCAAACAACTGCTCGACGCCGTGCACAGTGGGCAGCACGACCAGGTGACACGACTCTCCGCCTCGCTCAGCGACCAGGAAGACCTGATCGTCGATCGTCTGCAGGCGCTGAGCGACGCCATCGAACACAACGAGAGCGCGCGCTGACGCCCGACGCGGCGCAACGACCGGAGACAGCCAGTGCAACCCGACAACCCCGCCATGACATCCCTTGTGGATGCGGACGCATGCTCCCCCTCCCAACCTCCCCCACTGCGTGGAGGAGGAGAAA
>JAFGXB010000151.1 GCA_016936875.1 Burkholderiaceae bacterium
CACTTCTGGGGGAGGAGAAAACTGGCTCTGCGCGCAGCGAACGATGCTCCCTCCCCAGGAGTGGGGAGCGGGGCTGTTTTCTGCCCCAAAGCGCCGGATCAATCAGTTTGCTGCCAGGGGGCGACACACCGTGAGCGCGTCTGATCCGCCCGGAACGCCCGCATTGCCGCTTGCCGTGGCGCTGCGCTACGACACCGAGGCCGGCGGCGCGCCGGAAGTCGTCGCCAAGGGACAGGGGCTGGTGGCCGAGGCCATTGTGGCGCGGGCGAAGGAAGCCGGTGTGTATGTGCACGAATCGCCGCAACTGGTGCAGCTGCTCATGGCGGTCGATCTGGACACCCAGATTCCTCCTGCGCTCTACACCGCCGTGGCCGAACTGCTGGCCTGGCTGTGGCGACTGGAAGCGGGTGCAGCGCCACCGCAACCCCCGTCTTTACATTTGCCTTGACCTGCTGCAATACGATTCCGTCTAAACAATTCAACACAGTTCAAACTCCTCATGCTCACCATTGCCGACCAGGCGCGCGCCACCCTCAAACGCCTGGCCGAACTCAAGCTGCAACCCACTCCGGACAACTACCGCCAGGTGTTCGACAGCCTGCATGCCGGCGAACAGGCGGCTGCGCCTGTGCCCCAGCCAGAACCGGCGGATTGGGGCGCGGCGCTGCGCCGCCTGATTGCGCAATGGGAGCGCTCGCAAAGCGGGCTGTCGCAGTTGCAGAAGCGCCAGCAGATCGACCGTCTCACGGCCTTGCCCACGGCGCAGGCGCTCTGGGCCGAACTGGCGCAGACGCTCGACCGCTGGAGCGCGTTGCCCGCCCGCAGCGGCAGCGCGGTAGCGTCCACCCCGATCGAAACCCGCGACGCGCAAGAAAGCCGCGATGGCAGCGCGTGGCGCGAACTCTGGCTGCACACCCTCAAGAACGGCGTGCAGCCGTTTTGTGCGCATGACACCGCGCAGCGCCTGCTGCGCGCGCTGATCGCGTCGGCCGACAGCGCCGCGCAACCCGCAGACCTGAATCCGCAGGCGCGCGAGGTCTGGCTGGCCATCGACCGCGAGCAGACCACCGAAGACGCCGTGCGCAACGGTCTGACCGAACTGGTGCGACTGCTGCTGGAGCATCTGGGCGATCTGGTGCCGCAGCCCTGGGTGGGCGTGCAGGCCGCGGCCATCCGTGAGCAGTTGCAGGCGCCGCTGGCGCCGGAGAGCATCGAGCAGGCGCAGAACGCCGTGCGCGATCTGCTGGTGCGCCACAGCGTGCTGCGCAAGAGCGAGGAAGACGCCCACAGCACCGCCAAGGCGCTGATCGACCTGCTGGTGCGCAAGCTGGGCGACTACGCCGCCGAGGGCGGTGAATACAACCAGCGACTGGAAGGGCGGCTGACGCAGTTGCAGGCCAGCCGCGAATGGGACGAAATTCGTCTGCTGGTACAAGACGTGCTCGATGACAGCCGCAGCATGCAAAAGCGCAGCGGCGAACTCGGTGTGCATCTGGCCGAGGCGCAGCGGCAGGCGCAGGCGGCGCAGGAGCGTATCCGCTCCCTCGAAGGCGAGCTGGAGCAGGCCAGCCAGCAATTGCAGGAAGACCCGCTCACCGGCGCACTCAACCGCCGCGGGCTCGATGCGGAGTTCACCCGCATACAGTCGCGCGTGCTGCGCCAGGGCCAGCCGCTCACACTGGCCCTGCTCGACCTCGATCATTTCAAGGCGGTGAACGATACCTATGGCCACGACACCGGCGACGCCGTGCTCAAGGCGCTGGTGGAGCTGGCCACGCGCCTGGTGCGCCCCAGCGACCGGGTGGCGCGCATGGGCGGCGAGGAGTTCATGCTCATCCTGCCCGACACGCCGGTGCAACAGTCGCTGGTCGTGGTGCAGCGCCTGCTGATGGCGTTCAGCGAGCAGACCCTGGTGCAGGACGGCACGGGCCGCCGCATCGCCCTGAGCTTCAGCGCCGGGGTGGCAGAACTGTGCCCGGACGAGGATTTCGCCGCGGTGTATCAGCGCGTGGACGCCGCGCTGCTGCAGGCCAAACAGGCGGGACGCAAGCGGGTGGAGTCTGCCGTGCCCTGCGGCGGCGCCAAAGCCGGTGGCAGCCTGCCGAAAAGCGCGCTGCGCTACTTCAGCCTGCGTGGGTAGGGCGCCCCGTGGGGACGTTCACCCAGACGGGTCGGGGCGGGTGTAGACAGGGCGTGAACCGGCGCTATTGATGCGAGATGGAGAGGGATGAAGGGGCATGGGCGGCGTTATGCAACGGCGCTCCCCCTCCCAACCTCCCCCACTTCTGGGGGAGGAGAAAACGGCGCTGCGCGAAGCGAACGATGCCCCTCCCGGCATCCCCCGCAGGTGGGGAGGAGCCGTTTTGCTCCCTCCCCAGACGTGGGGAGGGTTGGGGTGGGGAGCGGTGCAGTTTCCTGTCTCAACCGTGCCGACACAATCAATTGGATGGGGCCAAGTCGTGCAAACTGCGTTCCGCGTTGTCGCGTACCCATTGCCGGGCGCGCAGCCCCAGGCTGGTTTGCGGCCCCGATTCCTGGTTGATCGGATGGAATTGCCGCAGCCAGCCCAGCACGTCGTCGGCTGGCATGGGTTTGGCCAGCGCGTAGCCCTGGCCGGCGTTGGCCCCCAGCGCGGCGGCCACTTCGATCAGTGCCGGGGTTTCCAGGCCTTCCACCACGACTTGCAGGCCGAGCGCCTGGGTCATGCGGACCAGCGCGCCAATGAAGCCGATCATGACGTCGGCTTCCGCCTCGGCCTCTCCCGGAATCTGCCGCACCAGCCCCTGATCGATCTTGACGGTGTGGAAGGGCAGGGTGCGCAGGCGCAGCAGGCTGCTGTAGCCGCTGCCCAGATCGTCCATCACCAGCCGTGCGCCGGTGGCGGCAATGGCATGCACGGCGCGGTTGCGCTCGGTATCGTTCTGGAAGTCGGCGTCTTCGAGGATTTCCAGCCGCAGTCGGCCGGGGGCAATGTGC
>JAFGXB010000152.1 GCA_016936875.1 Burkholderiaceae bacterium
AGCCAAAGAATTCAGCCTCCAGCAATTGCTCGGGAATGGCGCTGCAGTTCACCGGAACGAAGGGCCCAGCCGCGCGCGCGCTGCACTCATGCACTGCGCGCGCCGCGAGTTCCTTGCCCGTGCCCGACTCACCCTGAATCAGCACCGGAGCCATGCTGCGCGCCACACGCTGCAGGGTCTGCTTGAGGGCACGCATCACGTCCGATTCGCCCACCATGCGCTGCAAGGCGCTGCTGGCCGGCGCCTGCACTTCCACTGCGGCAGTGGCGATGGCCGCATGGACCGTGCGGCGCAGCGCGGCCAGATCCACGGGTTTGCTCAGATAGTCAAACGCTCCGGCCTTGAGCGCGGCCACCGCATTGCCCGCGCTGCCGTAGGCGGTGATGACAATGGATTTCTCATGACGGCCAGGCTGGGTTTCCAGCCAACGCAGCAAGTCGAGACCGTCGCCGTCGGGCAGGCGCATATCGGTCAGCATCAGCGCGTACTGCTGGCGCGACAAATGATCGCGCGCCTGCGCCACGTTTTCCGCCACATCGATTTGCCAGCCCTCGCGCACCATGCTCAAGGTGTAAAGCTCGCGCAGATCGGGCTCGTCATCGACGATGAGAATGCGCACATCAGCTGAATTCATACCTCGGGGCCCGGTGCGGTCTGAATGACAAAAGAGCCGCGCGCCTGCGGTGTGCCCTCCCGCTCGACGCGGTACAGCAGGCGCGCGCCATTGCGCAGACAGAGTTCGTGAGAAATATACAAGCCCAACCCCACACCGCGGCTGCTGGTGGTGCGGAAGGGCTCAAACAATTGTGCGCGCAGTTCTGCATCGATCAGCGGGCCATCGTTTGACACCTGGATTTCTCCCACCCGCTCGGAACCCAGCTGGCGGATTTCAATGGAGCGTGGCAAATTGCTTGCATAACGCCGGGCGTTGCTCAACAGGTTGACCAGCACCCGGCGCAGATGCAAGGCGTCGAAATGCATCTGCGCCATGTCATCCTGGATGAACAAGCCGATGCGGCCCGCGCCGGGCACATCGAACTCGGCGTGCAGCTCGCGCAGCAGCGGCGCGCAGCGCATCAGGCCCACCTCGCGCGGCGCCGTGCGGCCAAGCTCCAGCACATCTTCCACCGTGCGGTTGATGCGCTCGACGTTCTGGCCGATGAGATGATGCAGACGCGCAAGTTGCGCGGGGTCGGCGGCAAATTCCTTGGCCAACTGATTCGCCTGGCCGATGGCGCCCAGCGGGTTGCGGATCTCATGCGCCACGCTGGCCACCAGCCGCCCCATCGCCGCAAGCTTTTCCTGCTGGATGCGGGCGTCGATCTCGCGTAAATCCTGCAACACAATGAGGTAGCCAGTGCCGCCCGGCAAGCCGTCCAGCAGGGAGAGATGCAGCAGCAGCTTGCGCCCGGACGGCGTGCGCACCTGCACCTCCAGCGCCTCCTCGCCGTCGATCGCCATGCGTTCGATTTCCTGCCGCACAACATCGGCCACCGGAAGATCACGCAAGGCCTTGCGCCCTCCAATCCAGCGCGCCGTCACCGCATCGCTCCAGGGCAGATCGAGCAGTTGTTGCGCCGCCGGATTGAGCGCCTCCAGCACCATGTGCTGATCCACCACGATGACGCCGTCATGCTGCGCTTCGATCACCCGCTGGTTCAGCGCCATCTGCCGCCGCGCCACCGCCTCGCTGGCGCTGGCGCGCGCCTCCTGGCGCGCCAGGCGTTGCGACAACTGCCACGTCAGTACCGCAACCGCAAAATAGGCGGCGCCCACAAACGCCGCATTGAGCAGACGCGGCTCGGCTTCGGCTACGCCGGCAAACAACGCAAAAGCCGCGCTGCCCAGCAGAACCAGCGTCACCAGCGCGGCGACAAACAAGGTCAGCGACAAGGTGCCATAAATGCCCGCTGCCAACACAGGCAGGGCGTAGATCAGGGAAAACTCGCGCGCCGGATAGCCCGCGGTGAACTGCAATGTGGCAAACGCCAGCAGATCGACCGCAATCACAACCAACACCTGCCAGGCCAGCCTGTCGGTGCGTCTGAAACTCCACCACAGACTGAGCACGGTCTGTCCCAGGTAGGCAAGCGCCACCCAATAGCCCGGCATGGCGAGTGGGGGATGTTCGGCATGGGGAGCCGCTTGCAGCAGCGGCAGCAACAGCAGCCAGCCCAGCAACATCAGGGCCATGAGCACCCGTGCAACGGCCAGCACGCGGAAAGTCCGTAGACGCTCACGGCCAAGGCGAGACGAGGGAACGAAGGCCAAACCCACAGGGGTGGTGGACGGCGCGAACATCGACCGCGCAAACGCGCTTTCAGCGGCTGGCGCCGCGCCCGGTTTACGACCCCAGACGGGCATGCTCTTCGCTGCAATACGGCTTGCCATCGCGCATGACGCAGCGGCTGGCGGGCGAGTGCACGCCGCAATGCGCACACGGCAACATGGCCTCGGGCACCTGGGGTGTCTTGCGTTGCGGCTTCGGCGGCTGAACGCCCTTGGATTGCTGCGATTTTTTGATCAACATCAGCCCGACGATCACCACGACAAACAGAACCAGATATTTCATCGGTGCAAAATCACCTGCAACACAAAACGCGAGCCGATATAGGTCAGCATCAACAGCACCGTTCCGGAAAACAGCCAGACCAGCGCCCGTGTGCCCCGCCAGCCCAGGAACACCCGTCCCACCATCAGAATGGCGAACAGAACCCAGGCGGCAATGCCGAACACGGCCTGATGATTCAACTCAAACGGCTTGCCAAACAGTTCTTCGCTGAACGTCGCCGCAAAAATGAGCGAGGCAGTCAGCAACGCAAAACCCACCCCAGCCAGGCGGTAGGTGAGTTTTTCCAGGGTGAGCAGGGGCAGGCTGCGCGACACGCCGGACACCGATCCTTTGCGGCGATGGAGCGAGCGCTCCGCAGTCCACAACAAAATGCCATGCAGCGTGGCCGCGCCAAACAGGCCATACGCCGCAATGCCCATTGCCCAGTGCAGGGCAAAGGTCGGCCCGGCGCCATAGGGCGGGGTAAACGTGCCTGGAAACACCCAGGTCAGCAAAATGGAGACGGCCGCCAGCAGGCAAATCCAGCTGCGCAGAGTTTGTAGCGGGTAATACAGACTCTCCACCCAGTAAACCGCAGCCACCAGCCAGAATGTGACGGACAGGGCCTGGGCAAAACCGAAATGCGGCTGCAACTCGCCGTGCAGCACCAGCGCGAAGGTCACCGTCTGCGCCATCCAGGCCAGCGCCATCACCCAGGTGGACCAGCGCTCCGAGCGCTGCATGGCCCCGGTCACCGTGCCTTCCGCGTGGCCAAGCGCCAAACTGGGGCTGGGCCGCGACAACACAGCGGCCAGCATATACAGCGCAAAGGCGAGGCTATTCACTAAAATCGACATGTTTCGAGTTTAACCGAGCCCTTTGCTGTCAAGATGCGTTTGCAGCGGCAAAGCCGGGCTGTCCGCAGGCGGTTTTCCGCGCCGCCCAGTCCGCCCGAATACCAGACCTCTCCACCCCCATGCTCAACAATCTCACCCAGCGCCTGTCCCGCGTGGTCAAAACCCTCAAGGGCGAAGCGCGCATCACCGAGTCGAATATCCAGGACATGTTGCGCGAGGTCCGGCTTGCGCTGCTGGAAGCCGACGTGGCCCTGCCCGTGGTGCGCGAGTTCACCGCGCGGGTTAAGGACAAGGCGCTCGGCCAGGACGTGGTCGGCTCGCTCACTCCGGGTCAGGCGCTGGTGGGCGTGGTGCAGCGCGAACTCGCCGATCTGATGGGCGGCGACGCCGTGCCGCTCAACCTCGCCACCCAGCCGCCAGCCATCGTGCTCATGGCCGGCCTGCAAGGCGCGGGCAAGACCACGACCACCGCCAAACTCGCGCGTCTGCTGACCGAGAGGCAGAAGAAAAAGGTGCTCACCGTCTCGTGCGACGTGTACCGACCTGCCGCCATTGCACAGTTGCAAACGGTGACGGCGCAGGCCGGAGCAGAGTTCTTCCCGTCCTCGCCAGACGACAAGCCGCTGGACATCGCCCGCCGCGCCATGGACTTTGCCCGCAGCCACCATATCGACGTGCTTTTGGTGGACACCGCCGGGCGCCTGTCGGTGGACGAGGCGATGATGCGCGAAATCAAAGAGCTGCACGCCGTGCTCAAGCCCATCGAAACCCTGTTCGTTGTCGATGCCATGCAGGGCCAGGACGCGGTGAACACCGCGCGCGCCTTCCACGACACCCTGCCGCTGACCGGCATCGTCCTCACCAAACTCGATGGCGACGCCCGCGGCGGCGCGGCACTGTCGGTGCGCCAGGTCACCGGGGCGCCGATCAAGTTCGCCGGGGTGTCGGAGAAGATCGACGGCCTGGAGCCGTTCGATCCGCGCCGCATGGCCGACCGCATCCTGGGCATGGGCGACATCCTCGCGCTGGTGGAGCAGGCACAGCGCCAGGTTGACGTGGACGCCGCGCAGCAACTCGCCGCCAAGGTGAAGTCCGGCGCGCAGTTCGACCTCAACGACTTTCTCATGCAGTTGCAGCAGATGAACAAAATGGGCGGGCTGCAAGGCATGCTCGACAAGCTGCCAGCCGACATGCAGGCCAAGGCCGGTCAGGCCGACATGAACCGCGCCGAGCGCGATATGCGCCGCATGCAGGGCATCATCCACAGCATGACGCCGCAAGAGCGCCACAAACCCGACGTCATCAAAGCCACACGCAAACGCCGCATCGCCGCCGGCGCGGGCGTGCAGGTTCAGGAAGTCAACCGGCTGCTCAAACAGTACGAGCAGATGCGCGACATGATGAAAAAGATGAAGGGCGGCAAGATGTTCAAAATGATGCAGCGCATGGGCGGAATGATGCCGCGCTGAATGGCGGAATCACGCCGTTTCAGCCGCACGCCGTTGCAGCCTCAATCAGAGCCGCCAGCCACCAGCCAGCGCTGACGCGCGGCGAGCACCGCATCCGGGTAGGCCGCGCGGCCGCGCGAGCCGTTGTAGCGTCCCAGGGCATAGAACAGACTGCCGTTCTCGATATTCAGATAGTGCCGCAAAATCACGCAGCCATAGCGTAGATTCACCTGCATGTGAAACAGGCTGCTGATGTCGCCATTGCCGATCTGCTTGGTCCAGAACGGCATCACCTGCATATAGCCCATGGCTCCGGCAGAAGAGATGGCGTATTTCTTGAAGCCGCTTTCCACCTGAATCAAGCCCAAAATCAGCGCGGGCTCCAGACCGGCACGGTGTGCTTCATACCAGACGGTTTGCAAAAAATCGCGTCGTACCGAAAACCCCGGAATGCGGTTTTGCAACCGCGCCGACTCGGTGGCCAACCACACCCAGTATTGGGCGAAATGGTTGGCGTCGCGAAAACGCGGCTGTGGCGGCGGCGCTTCGGCAATTTGTGCGGCGAGCGCGGTGCGCACCGCGTCGCTGAGCTGCTCTTCCTTTTGCGCACCAGCCCAGGCCGGCGCAACCGGCAGCCCCCAGCCTGCGCCAATCGCCGCCCCGATGCCCGCCATCCGCAGCAGCCACTGACGACGTGGCGGGCGATTCATGCGCCTGCGGCCTGCAACACGCGACCCACTCAGCGCTGCAGGCGCGCTTGCAACTGCGCCGACGCCTCGGCCAGCGGCAGCACGGTGGGCACGGCGTCGCGGCGGTGCTGGTATTCCACCGTGCCGGCGGCAATGCCGCGGTCGGAGATCACCACGCGGTGCGGCACGCCGATCAACTCCCAGTCGCCCAGCATCACGCCCGGGCGCTCGCCGCGGTCGTCCAGTGCCACATCCACCCCGGTGGCGAGAAGTTCGGCGTAGAGCGCGTCTGCCGCGCTGCGCACGGCTTCGCTGCGGTCGTAGCCGATGGGGCAGATCACCACGGTAAACGGGGCAATGGCGTCGGGCCAGATCATGCCCTTGGCATCGTGGTTCTGCTCGATGCAGGCACCCAGAATGCGGGTGATGCCGATGCCGTAGCACCCCATCTCCAGCACCTGCGATTTACCCTTGTCGTCCAGAAAGGTCGCGCTCATCGCGGCCGAATATTTGGTGCCGAGATAAAACACATGACCGACCTCGATGCCGCGGCAGATCGACAGCGTCCCTTTGCCGTCCGGGCTGGGATCGCCCGCCTGCACGTTGCGGATGTCGGCCACTTCGGGTTCCGGCAGATCGCGGCCCCAGTTGACGCCGGTGTAATGAAAGTCCACCGCGTTGGCGCCGACAACAAAGTCGTGCATGTGCGCCACGGTGCGGTCGGCAATCACCCGTACCGGATGCACAGTACCGATCGGCCCGAGGTAGCCTGGCGGCGTGCCGAAGGTGGCAACAATTTCAGCCTCGGTCGCCATGCGAGTGTTGGCCAGTCCGGGCAGCTTGCTCACCTTGACTTCGTTAACGGCATGATCGCCGCGCACCAGCAGCACAATAGTTGCCGCTTGACCGGACTTTTCGCCCTCGACCGCGAGCACGACCGATTTGATGGTCTGCTGCAGCGCGATGCCAAGCAGCGCGGCAACGTCCTCACATTTGGCCGCGCCCGGTGTCGGGGTTTTTTGCAGGGGCTGCGTTGGCGCGGCGCGCGCGGCAAGCAGCGGCAGGGCTTCGGCCTTCTCGATATTGGCGGCGTAGTCAGAGGCATCGCAATAAGCGATGGCATCTTCGCCGGTCTCGGCAATGACGTGGAACTCGTGGCTCAGTGAACCGCCGATGGCCCCGGAATCCGCCGCAACGGCGCGGAACTCGAAGCCGAAGCGCTGGAAAATCCGCACATACGCGTCAAACATCGACCGATAGCTGACCTGCGCCGCCTCGAAATTTCGGTCGAAGGAATACGCATCCTTCATGGTGAATTCCCGCGCGCGCATCACGCCAAACCGCGGGCGACGCTCGTCGCGGAATTTGGTCTGGATGTGATAGAAATTCAGCGGCAGTTGCCTCCAGCTGCGCACCTCGCTGCGCACCAGATCGGTCACCACTTCCTCGGAGGTGGGCTGGATCACAAAGTCGCGGTCGTGCCGGTCTTTGATGCGCAGCAGCTCCGGGCCAAACTTGTCCAGGCGCCCTGTTTCCTGCCACAGCTCGGCTGGCTGCACCACCGGCATCAGCAGCTCAATGGCGCCGGCGCGGTTCATTTCCTCGCGCACGATGGCCTCCACCTTGCGGATGCTGCGCAAGCCCAGCGGCAGATAGCTGTAAAGCCCGGCAGCATGTTTTTTGACCATGCCCGCACGCAGCATCAGCGCCTGGCTGCGAATATCGGCGTCTGCCGGATCGTCTTTTTGGGTGGAAATGAAAAAGCGGGAAATTTTCATGCGTAGCGGCGCAAAGCCGACGAATTGAGGAAAAATCAGGAGCAGAAAACAGGATGCCGACCCGGCTCCAAACCGGCTGCCATGCGCTGCGTTTCCGGGAGAAGAGCAAGAACCCCGCCTCCTGGCAACTTGATGGCGCTGCCTATAATCAAACGGAGAATTCTAAAAGATCGAGGACCAGGCGATGTTGGATCGTGAAGGCTACCGTCCCAACGTGGGCATCATCCTGCTCAACGCCAGAAACCAGGTGTTCTGGGGCAAGCGCGTGCGGGCGCATTCCTGGCAGTTTCCCCAGGGAGGCATCAATCCGGGCGAAAGCCCGGAACAGGCGATGTACCGCGAACTGCACGAGGAAGTCGGCCTCAACCCCTGTCACGTCCGCATCATTGCCCGTACCCGTCACTGGCTGCGCTACGACGTGCCCAATCATTTTGTGCGGCGCGACAGCCGCGGCATCTACAAAGGTCAAAAACAGATCTGGTATTTGCTGCGGCTTACCGGGCGTGACTGCGATGTCTGCCTGCGTGCCACCACGCACCCAGAGTTCGACGCCTGGCGCTGGAACGAATACTGGGTACCGCTGGAGAGCGTGATCGAATTCAAGCGCGAGGTCTATCAACTGGCCCTGACCGAACTCGCCCATTTCCTGCCTCACACCGAGCCGCGCACCCGCTATCTGCGGGCCAACCTGCGTCACCGCCACGAGCCTTCAAATGACACGACAGCAGCAGTGCCTGATGCGCCGCTGTCCATTCTCATCAATCCGGATTCCGCATGATTTTTTCTTTTTCAGTACGCAAATTCGCCGCAACGCTGGCCTGCTTGCTGGGCGGCTTGAGCGTCGGCCAACTCGCGCGCGCGGACTCTTCAGACGCGACTGGCTGGTTCGGTGCCAAGACTGGCAGAGTCGAATCTCCCGTTGTGTTCCCTGGCGCGCCGGGCGAACTATTGCATGTTCACATCACCGCTGGCGGCACCTTGCAGTTTTTTGTTGACGGCGCCTCAATCTCGGTCCAGCCCGGACAGACCGTGCGTTACACCTTGGTGGCCAAAATTCCCGGGGGGCCACGCAATGTGACTTACGAAGGCATCAACTGCGCACTCAGGCAGTGGAAGCTCTACGCCATCTGGAACGATGCCAGCAAGCAGTGGACTGCGGCAAGCGGCAGTGATTGGCAGCCCATTCCCGAGCGGGGCGCGGAGCGCATTCACTCCACCCTGTACAGCGATGATTTTTGCAAAGACGCAGCAGCGCAGGGAACGCCCGCAGAGATGGCGCAACGCATTCAACAAGGACTGCGCGCCCTCCCGTATTGACCCGGCGCACGCGCGCCAAGGGTTACGGAAACACCATATTGTCCCGATGCACCAGTTCGGGTTCTTCGCTGAAACCCAGAATAGCCTCGATTTCCGTTGACGCATGACGCATGATGCGGCGTGCCTGCGAGGCCGCGTAGTTGCTCAGACCGCGTGCCACTTCCACACCGTCGCCATCGCGCACGGCGATGACATCGCCCCGCTCGAAATCGCCCTGCACCTCCACCACACCAACCGGCAGCAGGCTTGCGCCTTGCGCCCGCAGCCGACGCGCAGCGCCGTCATCCACCGTCACCCAGCCGCGCAGTTGGAGATGATCGGCCATCCACTGCTTGCGTGCGGCAAGTTTGGCGTGCCCCGCCAGTAGCTGTGTTCCCACAACCTCACCCCGCGCCAGGCGCAGCAACACATCAGGCTCCCGTCCGCTGGCAATCACGGTATGCGCGCCGCTGCGCGCAGCGCGCCGTGCCGCGGTGACTTTGGTGGCCATGCCGCCGGTGCCGATGCCAGTCCCCGCGCCGCCTGCCATGGCCTGCAGCGAGGCGTCTTCTGCGTCGGCCTGCGAAATCAGCCTGGCATCGGCGTGCTTGCGCGGGTCTGCGCTGTAAAGACCAGACTGGTCAGTGAGGATGATGAGCACATCGCCTTCCACCAGATTGGTCACCAGCGCGCCGAGTGTGTCGTTGTCGCCAAATTTGATTTCATCGGTCACCACCGTATCGTTTTCATTGATGACCGGCACCACGCCCTGTTCCAGCAAGGTCAACAGCGTGGTGCGCGCGTTGAGATAACGCTGGCGATCAGCCAGATCGGCGTGCGTGAGCAAGACCTGCGCCGCCACCATCCCACGTTCGCGAAACGCGGTTTCATAAGCCTGCGCCAGTCCCATCTGCCCCACTGCCGCTGCCGCCTGCAATTGATGCATCTCGCGCGGCCGCTGCGTCCAGCCCAGGCGGCGCATGCCTTCCGCAATGGCGCCGCTCGACACCAGAATGACGTCCTTGCCCGCCGCGCGCAGGCCGGCGATCTGACCTGCCCAGCGCGACACCGCGTCGAGATCGACACCGCGGCCTTCATTGGTCACCAGGCTGGAGCCGGCCTTGATGATGAGGCGTCGCGCCTGCTGCACGACGGAGATTGAATGCAGAGTTTCAGTTGCTGACATCGTCACGGAAACGCGGATCGGGTTCGACAGTCTCGACCGGCTTGCTTTGGCCAATGTGCTCGGCAATGGCGTGCAGCAAAGGGTCGAGTCCCTCGCGCGCCAGGGCGGAAATTGGGAAAACCGGCCCCTTGTAACGCAGGCGTCGCACCAGCGATTTCACCGCCGCATCGCGCTCGCTTTCAGGCAACAGATCCAGTTTGTTGAGCACCAACCAGCGCGGCTTGGACGCCAGTTCAGCATCGTACTTTTTCAACTCGGCCACAATGGCGCGCACGTCCTTGACCGGATCAGCGCCGTCTTCAACCGGCGCCATGTCCACGATGTGGAGCAGCAACTTGGTGCGCTGCAAGTGCCGCAGAAACTGATGCCCCAGCCCCAGGCCTTCCGCCGCGCCCTCGATCAAACCAGGAATGTCGGCGATGACAAAACTGCGCCCCGGCCCCAGACGCACCACGCCCAGATTCGGATACAGCGTGGTAAAGGGGTAATCGGCGATTTTGGGTCGCGCGTTCGACACGGCGGAAATCAGCGTGCTTTTGCCCGCATTGGGCATTCCCAGCAGGCCCACATCGGCCAACACCTTGAGTTCGAGGCGGAGCTTGCGGTTTTCGCCCTCCTGCCCTTTGGTCGACTCGCGCGGCGCGCGGTTGACACTCGACTTGAAATGCAGATTGCCCAAGCCGCCCTGACCGCCATGGGCAATGACAATCTCCTGGCCATCCTGCACCAGATCGGCGATCAGTTCATTGGTTTGCGCGTCGTAAATCAGGGTGCCCACTGGCATGCGCAGCACTTTGTCATCCCCGCCGGCGCCATACTGATCCGAGCCACGTCCATGTTCGCCATTGCGCCCGCGGTGCAGCTTGGAAAAACGGAAATCCACCAGCGTGTTCAGATTGACATCCGCACGCGCGATCACATGCCCGCCACGTCCGCCGTCCCCGCCATTCGGCCCGCCGAACGGAATGAATTTCTCGCGGCGAAACGACACGCAGCCGTTGCCGCCGTTTCCGGCGTGCGCTTCGATCACGACTTCATCGACAAATTTCACGGTGGGCTCGTTTCGCAGAAAAAACAGAAAACCCCGGCTGGTGAAACGTGCACACGCATCGCGTGCCTTGCGTCACCATGCCGGGGCGTTGGTGGGGTTTTCACCCCGATCCGGCCACTGAGGCGCCGGATCTTTCGATCAGTTGGCTACGACGGAAACCGTCTGCCGATTGAACGCGCTTTTCACTGCAAATTCAACGCGGCCATCGACCAGTGCAAACAAGGTGTGGTCCTTGCCGATGCCGACGTTATGTCCAGCATGGAACTTGGTGCCGCGCTGACGCACGATGATGCCACCTGCGGAAACGCCTTGACCGCCATACACCTTCACGCCCAGTCGCTTTGCTTCCGAGTCGCGGCCGTTACGGGTTGAGCCGCCGCCCTTTTTCTGTGCCATGTCTGATACTCCTTAGGCCGAGATCGTTTCGATCTGAAGCTCGGTGTAGTTCTGCCGATGCCCCTGATGCTTTTGATAGTGCTTGCGGCGACGCATCTTGAAAATGCGCACCTTGTCGTGACGCCCGTGCGACAGCACCTTGGCCGTCACCTTCGCACCGTCGACCAGGGGTGTGCCGAATTTGGCGTCTTCACCGTTCACCACGGCAAGCACCTCTTCCAGCACAATATCCTGACCTACGTCTGCCGGCATCTGTTCTACCTTGATTTTTTCGCCAGCTGCAACACGGTACTGCTTGCCGCCGGTTTTTATGACCGCATACATAAGTTCACCTCATTGAAATCGCGGCAAGCCACTTATAGTGGCCCCGCACGGATCACCAAACTGCACCCAATCTTTCTAGAGCAGCCTGGAAAAAGCTTTCCATTCTAGCATCGGTCGCCATTTTTGCCAGCGCCTTCCAAACGGCGTTGCCCGTCGGCAATTCCTGGATGCATTGCCGCCATGCCCGGCATGACACGTTCATAGAATGCCCAGACACGCAAATCGATCAGCAAAGATCAAAAATCATCAACCAAACCCACTTTGGCCCATCCGCCTTCCATGCATTCTCCATCCGCGCACGCGCCAACCACGGTGACAGCCCCGTCGATCCAGTCCGTCTTCGCCCCGATCACCCAGGACATGCAGGCGGTGGATCGGGCGATCCAGACGCATCTTGCCTCGGAAGTGGCGCTGATCAACACCATTGGCGGCTACATCGTTGCGGGCGGTGGCAAGCGTTTGCGTCCCGCCCTGCTCTTGCTCGTCGCCCAGGCGCTCGGATTCCACGGATCGCAACAGCACGTGATGGCCGCAGTCGTCGAGCTCATTCATACCGCCACGCTCCTGCATGACGATGTGGTGGACGAATCCTCACTGCGACGTGGGCGCGAAACCTCCAACGCGCTGTTCGGCAACTCCGCCAGCGTGCTGGTTGGCGACTTCCTCTACTCCCGCGCCTTCCAGATGATGGTGTCCGTGGGCAGCATGCGCATTCTGGACATTCTTGCCGACGCCACCAACGTGATTGCCGAGGGCGAAGTGCTGCAGTTGCTCAACATGCACGATCCTGAAGTCGACGAGCAGCGCTATCTGCAGGTCATTCGCTTCAAGACCGCCAAGCTATTCGAAGCGGCGGCGCGCATCGGTGCCGTTCTGGCCGAAGCCGACGTGGCCGCGCAGGAGAATATGGCGCTGGCAGGTCGCAGCTTCGGCACCGCCTTCCAGTTGATTGATGACCTGCTCGACTACAGCGGTCAGGCCGAGGAACTTGGCAAAAACATCGGTGACGATTTGCGCGAAGGAAAGCCCACCCTGCCGCTGATCATCGCCATGCAACGCGGCTCGGCCGCGCAGCGGCAGCTCATCGAAAACGCCATTCGCCAAGGCGACACCTCCGCGCTGGACGACGTGATGACGATCGTTCACCAGTGCGGCGCCATGCAGACTGTGCGAGATGCAGCGCAGGGAGAAATCCGCATCGCCGAAAACGCACTCAGACAGCTCGAGCCTAGCCCCGCACAACAGGCTCTGCTAGACTTATGCGCTTACTCTTTGGGACGCACCGTTTAAGTCACGCAAGAACGCGAGCGGTTGTCCGCACGGCGTGCAGCATGCAAGGTGCTCATCGAGGCATGATTTAGACAAGATCGGGGTGTAGCTTAGCCTGGTAGAGCGCTACGTTCGGGACGTAGAGGCCGGAGGTTCGAATCCTCTCACCCCGACCAAATTCTCTTGAGAAATCAAGATGTTGCAAGAGCCGTAAGCGTCCTGCGAACCCATCTTTTCAATGAATTGTGGCTGAGCGAAGCTTGGGTTTTTTCGGAGGCCCCATGCGATCAGACAA
>JAFGXB010000153.1 GCA_016936875.1 Burkholderiaceae bacterium
CCAGTACATATCGGTCTTGACGAAGCCGTAATGGCCTGAATACGGCAGGTGCGCGGCCTTCATGCCGGCGGCGATCGAGGGCTGCCAGTCGTAGTTCATGGTGTAGGAGTCTTTGTCGAAGCCGAAGGAATGGAACACCGCGAGGATGCCCGTCTGCGTGTCATACGGCTGGTTGTTGCGCATGATCTTGAACGGGAAGATCTTGGACTTGCCGTCGGTGGGGCTGCCCTCGATGGCGTTGAGCTCCACCACGCCGTTCTTGTTCTTGAAGTTGCCCACCTTGTCGCCGATGTTCATCCAACGCTCGGTGCCGTTGAACCAGCGGTATTGCGGCACCACGTTTTCCGCCCACTTGAAGCTGCCTTTCACGCCCCAGTAGGTGTTCCAACCCTTGCTGTTGTTGATGACCAGCGGCGAGCCGTTGGGCGCGAGCTTGCCTGCGGTGGCGTAGTTCCACTCCATTTTGGTGGGCAGCCCGCCGCGCGCGAATTCCGGGATGTGGCAGCTCTCGCAGGCGATGTCGCGGGTGTGCATGTTCAGCGTCGCGGCCTGGATGCGGGTGTTGATGTCATTGCCCTTGTGCGGCGTCTGTCCGTGGCAGGACACGCAGCTCGCCGCCTGCCCGTTGTGCGCGCTGCCGCGCATGAACTGGCCGTGATCGGGTGTGACGTCGGTGATGTAGCGCGAGCCGCTGACGTTGTGGTTCTCGGTTTTGTGGCATTCCTGGCACGAGAAATTCAGGCCCTTGGCGTCCATGTGCACATCTTCCGCACGCGAAGGGCTGACCAGCGAGCTGTCCATGTCGCCGTGCTTCACGCCGTCGCCGCCGCCGCCATAGAAATGGCACTGGCCGCAGGTGTAGCGCGTGGG
Organism: Burkholderiaceae bacterium; assembly: GCA_016936875.1. Classification (GTDB taxonomy): domain Bacteria; phylum Pseudomonadota; class Gammaproteobacteria; order Burkholderiales; family Burkholderiaceae_C; genus Thiomonas. Next base: position 871 of record JAFGXB010000153.1, read on the forward strand.
CGCGCCGACGTGCTGCGCGATTTTGGCCAGGTCTTCGGGCATGACGTAAGGCTTGTCGGTGCCATAGACCTCGCCGCAGCCGGGGCGCACGGCGATTTTTTCCATCGCCGGGTTACCGCCGATGAACGGAATCTTGTGATAGGTCTTGGTCTGGTCGTGGCAGACCAGGCAGTCCACATGATCCTGCGAGCGATGGTCGAAGGGAACGAACTTGTTCGGATCGGTGCTGCCGTAGCCCACATGGCAGACGGTGCAGAACTGTTCGTTGCTGATCGGGCTGACGCAGAAGTTGTTGTAGACGTGGTTCTTGCCGACCAGCGTTTTGGTCTTCGGGTCCCAGGCCTTCCACGTCCAGTGGATGGTGGACATGACCTGCTTGGCCGCGTCGGTATGGCAGCTCAGGCAGGCCTTGGTGACTTGCTCGGGCGAGGTGAACGGCCCCTTGAGTTGCGCAAACTGGCTGTGATCCTGTGGCATTTCCTTGCCCACATTGCCCTTCTGCACCGTGGGCACGACATGCCAGGTGTCCTGCTCTGCATCAGCGGCTTGAACTTTCACCCCGTTCTGCGCCACGAACGCAGCGGCGTCTTGCGCCTGGGCAAACCCGCTGAACGCCAGCAGGCTGGCGGCAAGGCAAACGGTTTGCGCCAGCCGCATGCCTGCCGTGCGCAGTCTGCGGCCCTCCTGTGCTTGATTGAAATCCATGGCCCACGCTCGTGTCGTTAGAAGAATGGGCGAGATACTGCGCTTGCAGTAGGGTTGAAAAATTGACTGATCGCAATCTGCTTCTGGCGCGATTTTTTTGAATCCGCATCGTTTGATCTATGCCCGCAAATGAAAAATAGAGTTACGCGCGATCACAATGCATTACATCTAGCGGGCCGTGTTTTATTCTTGTTCGATGTTTTGGAGAACGCACATGCCCCTACTCGAACGCGCACATGCGCTGATTGACCGCGCTGCGGATCTGCCCCCTCTCGGCGCGCTGCGCCGCCAGCGCGCCGAGGCTGCCTTTGCCAGCAACGCCGACTCCATCTGTTTCGCGGCATTTATTCCAGCTTCGACGCCGCGCAGGCCAGTGCACCGGCCACGCGCCCGCTGGGTTACGACCATGCCGACGCGGCCGGCATGTATCTGGAGCGCATCAAGCGCATCTACCCCAGCGACTATCCGGTCATTTTCTGGCTGCAAAAGCTGTTTGCGCAGGGGCAGGCCACCGTGTTCGATCTGGGCGGGCACATCGGCATTGGCTACTACGGCTATCAGCGCTATCTCGACTATCCGCCGGGCCTGCGCTGGACGGTGAGCGACGTGCCGACGGTGATGGCGCGCGGCGCGGAAATCGCCCGCGAACGCGACCCGGCGGGGCGTCTGGGCTTCAACGGCGACTTCGTCGGGGCGGGCGGTGTGGACGTGCTGCTGGCACTGGGCGTGCTGCAGTACCTGCCCGACACCCTGGCGCAGCGGCTGGCCGCGCTGGCGCAGGGCGGGGCGCCACTGCCGCGCCACATCATCCTCAACCTCACGCCGCTGCATGTGCTGGACAACGGCGGGCAGGATTACTTCACCCTGCAGAGCATCGGCACCGCCTTCTGTCCCTACCGTATCGCCGCCTACGCCCCGTTCTTGGAAGGCTTTACGCGGCTGGGCTACCAGATCGTCGACCGTTGGCAGAACCCCGACAAGCACTGCCACATCGCCTTCGAACCCGAGCACTCGCTCGACGTGTATCACGGGTTTTATTTGCGGCGGGGATAAAGCGCCGCAGACTGGCTCGATCCGTCAATACTGCCGCCAGGCGATGGGTTTGTTCATCACGCTGCCGCTCAGGTTTACCGGCGTGATCGGTGGAGGATTGCCGCTGGGGTCGGGCACATTGGACGTGGTGTAGGGGTAGAAGCCTGCGCCATTGCTGCTGACGAAGAGCGAGGGCGACAGCGGAATGCCCGAACCCAGGCTGATCACTCCCGAGGCCACACTGTTGCCCTTGTAGGTGACGTTGATCTTGGGTGTGCCGCCGCTTGTCAGATCGAACAGGTCGTAGTAGCCCACGCCCACGCCACAACTCGTGGCGTTTGGGGGCACATACACGGGCACGAGCAGCAGGCCGTTGGCCACGGCTGGCGATGCTGAGATCTGTCCGTTCGTCTGCAAGGGTGCAACCACGTTGCTGCCAACAGCCTGCAGGCTGCCGCCGCTGGGCCGGTAGCCGCTGGTGTTGTCGCTGGCCCACAGGATCTGCGACGTCGCACCGGACAGGGCGAAGACGGTGACCTCGGTCTGCGAGGCCGCCCAGACATAGGGCAGGCCGTTGATTTCGTAATAACCGACGTAGTTCAGTGCCGCCTGCGGGCTGGTGGTGGCGACCTGCAGCGCGCTGGCGGCATCAACGGGGGCCGTGCCGGAAAGGTTCAGGCTCCAGACGCCGCCGTTGCCGTCACCCATCCACAGCGTGCCGCTGCCGGCGTCGTAAGACATCGAACTGCTGGGCACGAAGGGCAGGGCGGCGGAAAGCACCTTGCCGCTGGCGGGTTGCCCGGTGGCGACGTTGATCTCGTACAGCGAGCTGGTCGTGGTCTTGGTGCTGCCGCTGGTGGTGTTCACGACGAACACCGCGTACTGCATGCCGCCCACCGTGACGACCAGTGGGGCCTGCTGCTGTGGCGAAGTGCCACCCGGTACGCTGATCGCCCAGGCGACAGACTGTGGCGAGGGGGGCGTGGTGATCGTGCTGCCGTTGTTGCTGCTGAGCTTGAGCGCGTAGTGATAACCGCCGCCCTGCGCGGTGCCGACCACATAGCTGGCCCAGTCGCTGGCTTGCGCGTTGGTCGCGGTATCGACCGCGTCGGTCAGGGTGTAGCCGCCGTCGAAGTTTTGCGCGGTCTGGAACTGGGTGTAGTTCTGTAGCTGCGCGAGGAAAGGCCGGGGCATCCATCCCCACACCAGACCACCGGTGGTGGCGTCGGCCGCATAGAGAAAGCCGTCATTGCTGGTGAACAGCACCAGCTTTTCTCTTCCCTTGTTGTTCACGGCGAAAGGCACATAGCCCGACAGTGTGGTGAAGGCGGCCGCCCCGGGGGCGCCCAGATAGCTGGTCTGGTCGTTCGGACTCATGCTGCCGAGCATCCAGTTGAGCTGCCGGCCGGCCAGATACGAGCAACTGTTTACGCCGGCCGGAAAGCCCAGGCTGCCGTATTGCGGCTGGGCGTTGTCGCCCGTGGTGTTGAAAGATGGGTCGAGGGTGTAAGCCACTTCGGTGGCGATGTTGGGCACGCAGGTGGTCGCACTCAGGCCGAAGGCGCTGGCGTCGTAGTCCGAGTTGGTGCTGGTGCCCATGGCCGCTAGGTTTTTCACCGGCCCCGAGCCGGGCGGCGCCGTGCTCGAGGTCGGCACCGCGGTGGAATACAGCGCGGCCTTGCGCGTCGTGGCCGGCATATGGGCGCTGTCGCCTGCGTCCCACTTGGCAGGGCCACTGGCCGTGCCGACAGGGTTCGTGATGGTGGACTGATCGGCGGTCACCGTGCCGTAGGCCTTCACATGGCCGGCAATGGCGCCGGGCACGTTGTTGCTGGTGGCGCTGTAGACCAGGGTGCCGCCCTGCACGCTGCTGGGAGCGATGGGTGCGCTGATCGCGATGCTCTGGAAGATCTGCGCGGCAATACTGTTGATCGCCGCGTTGAAGGCCGGAATGTTGTTGGCGGCGTATTCCGTCCCCGTGCCCCCGGCGATGGCCATGGCGTTGAGGGCGTCGTTGGCTGCAGGGTTGGCGCTGGCGTCCACCCCGGCGCCCAGACCGATGACATAGGTCTTGATCGGATTCGGACCGCTGTTCAATTTTTGTATGGCCGTGATGGTGTCGATCAAGGCCTTGTCATTGGTGTTGCTGGTATCCAGCGCTCCCTTGGTCTGACCGCTGGGCAGGTTGCTGCTGTCATCGTAGATGCCATAGTTGGCTGTCAGTGCCTGCCGCTCAGCGGCCGATGTCACCGAAGGATCGGGAAGCCCGTAGAACGCGGCGTGGACCTTATAACCATTGCCCGCCGCACTGCCCAGCGGCGGCCAGTTAAGACCGCTCGAATCCATGGTGGGCAGGCCATCGGTGACGAGAATGACGTACTGCCCGGCGCATGATGCGGTGAGATTGCTCAGCACGCCGCCAGCGCCGGTGATAAGGCCTGGGGTGGTGGCCTGGCCGGCCGAGGCTTTGATCTCCTTGCTGCTGGTGCTGTTGGTTTCTGGCGCAAGTGCGGTGGTGAACGGCGCCATTGCGCTGTTCACCACCGACGTGCTGGGATTGGTGCCCAGGTTGGTCATGGCAACGACGGTATTGCCTGTCTTCCAACTCTGGCTAGCGCCGTAGCCGAAACCTCGCTGCACGTAGAGCACCTGCGGCGAGAATGGGATGTACCCGGCATTGGTCGGCGTGGTCGTCTTGGCAACGCTGTTGATGCCATATTTGTAAGTCGATCGAATGTTGCCCAGGCTCGCGTTGTACTTGGCGAGTGTGTAGGCGCTGAACGGATTGCTCGGAGACGGGCCTCCGTAGGCCAGGCCAATCGCGTCCAGTCCACTGGAATAGAGCACGTCGTTGACGTTCGGGTCATCGCTCGATGCACCGATCTGCAAGTACTTGCTGCTGGCCAGTACCCCGCCAGTCAGTTGAGCAGCGTTGTCGATGGCGGAGCAGTTGTTGTCAACGGCGCTAGACGCAGTCGTGTAGTTGAGGCAGGGGTTGTTGACCCAGCGCGTGGCTGCCGGACTGGCGTTCGCGTTGTTCGGGTCGGAGACGAAACTCTGGTAAGCCTTGTAGCTGGTGAAGCCGTTGACCGGCAACGCATTCTTGACAGTGAAACCCTTCGGGGGCGACATGTAGTACACCCAGGTGGTGTACTTTCGCAGGCTGGACGTGCTGTAGTCTTCCAGCGCGAAGTCCATGCTCGGGAGATACTGGCTGAGCACCGAGGCAATGCCAGCCTTGGCCACGTTCAGGCGGCTGGCGCCGTTGTCGATCAGGGTGCCGCTGCTGTTGACGGTGTAGGGCGCCGAGGCCGTCTGGCTCGGGGTCATCGGCGGGGTGAAGCCGGAGGGCACCGAATAGTTCACCGGCGAACTGCTGTTGTAGAGGCTGGTAAGACTACTGGAGAGGTTGCCAGAGCCGGTCATGATGGCGCCGCTCAGGTCACCATCCATCGATTCCGAATTGCCGAGGGCAATCACCACCTGCGGGCGCGGTTGGGTCTGGGAGATGGAGGTGGCCAAGCCGGCGTGGGCGGGAACAGCCGCCCAGGGCGAAAGCACCAGGGCGCTGCTGGTGAGCAGCGCGACGAATTGGCGGATCTTGGGCGTGTTCATGTCGTGCACAGTTTGATGACGGATTGGGTGTTGATGGCCGTGCTGCCGCTGGCTTCACCGATGTTCAGGAACACCGTGTAGTAGCTCGCGGTGTAGCCGGTGGTGCCGCAGGCATAGGCGTTGGTCGGCCGGTTGGTGGGCCAGACGCTGACCAGGATCCGATAGGGTTGGCCGCTGGCGTCGTTGATGGCGGGGGGCGCCGGGCTGAGCACTGACACCACGCTGGAGAGCGGTGCACATTGATTGTTTGCACTACAGCTGGTCCAGAAGCCGGCGTAGGGAGCATCTGCCCCGGGCACGGCGCTGGCCGGGGAGGCGGGCGCCACCGTGGGCGCATAAAACCAGGGCTGACCGCTGGCGGCCACATCGAGCACCTGATTGCCCGCGCCCTGTACCGTGGCAATCAAGGCCTGCTGCACCTGGCGCAGTGCCAGATCACCGGCCTGAACGTCTTTCTGCCGCTGCACGGTGTTGCCGGTCATCACGCTCTGGAACAGGGTGCCGCGCATGGTGAACAGCACGCCGAACAGAAGTACGACGAGGGTGATGAGGGTGAGCAGCAGCACATAGCCTTTTTGCTTGCGCGGGGTGCGCGGCTGCCGCGCGATCGAGGGGGTCAGTGCGGCCATAGTGCGTTGCGCAGGGCGAATTCGGATTCGACGACCGAGAAACGGTTCTGCTGCTCGGCCGTTGTGGGGGTGTAGGCGGCGAAGGTGTCGTTGCCGGTGCCGCTCATGGGGCTGGGTACGGCCACGCTGGTGACGGTGGGGTTGCCGGGCGAGCTGTGAAGGGTGCGGCTGACCACGGCAAAGAGCACGCTGCGCACATCGTTGGTGTAGCCGCCGCTCACGACGTTGCTCCATCGCAGGTAATTGGTCACGGC
>JAFGXB010000154.1 GCA_016936875.1 Burkholderiaceae bacterium
CATCTGGGGAGTCACCGCGCGCAACCGCGAGCAGGATTTCGCCCTCAACCTGCTCATGGACCCGGAAGTCGATTTCGTCACCCTGGCCGGACAGGCTGGCACAGGCAAGACCCTGCTCGCTCTGGCCGCCGGCTTGTCGCAGGTGCTGGACGCCCGCCGTTACAACGAAATCATCGTCACCCGCGTCACCGTTCCTGTGGGCGAGGACATTGGCTATCTGCCTGGCACGGAAGAAGAAAAAATGGGCCCCTGGATGGGTGCGCTCGATGACAACCTGGAAGTGCTCAATCAGAGCGAGGGGGGCAACTCGGGCGGCGAATGGGGCCGCGCTGCCACGCAGGAACTCATCCGCTCCAAGATCAAGATCAAGAGCATGAACTTCATGCGTGGGCGCACCTTTCTCAACAAATACGTCATCATCGACGAGGCGCAGAACTTGACGCCCAAGCAGATGAAAACCCTGATCACTCGCGCCGGTCCGGGCACCAAGCTGGTGTGCATGGGCAATATCGCGCAGATTGACACCCCCTATCTGACCGAGGGAAGTTCGGGCATGACCTTTGTGGTTGACCGTTTCAAGGGTTGGGCGCACAGCGGTCACGTCACCCTCGCCCGTGGAGAGCGCAGCCGCCTGGCCGATTACGCCAGCGAGGTGCTGTAACCCCATCGTCGCGCGCAAGGAAACGCCGGGTTGCCCCAAGTGTCCTTGTGACCCCCAAGGGGGCGGGTCGGCGACCCGACCCCGGGGCGCTCAGAACTCGCGGGTCAGATTCTCGAAGCGTGTCAGCGGCTTGATGAAGGCGAGATGCACCACGCCGATCGGCCCGTTACGCTGCTTGCCAATGATGACCTCGGCCACGCCAGCATCCTTCGAGTCCTTGTTGTAAACCTCGTCGCGGTAGATGAACAAGATCACGTCGGCATCTTGCTCAATGGCGCCGGATTCACGCAGATCGCTCATCACCGGACGTTTGTCGGTCCGCTTTTCCAGATCGCGGTTGAGCTGCGACAGGGCGATGACCGGGCAATGCAGTTCCTTGGCCAGCGCCTTGAGCGAACGCGAAATTTCCGAAATTTCTGTCGCCCGGTTTTCTCCATCGCGTGACGACGACATGAGCTGCAGGTAATCCACCACGATCAGCCCGAGCCGTCCGCCGAACTGGCGCGCCAGGCGGCGCGAGCGGGCGCGCAGTTCCAGCGGGTTGAGCGCGGGGGTTTCGTCAATATGCATATGCACGTCTTCGAGCCGCTCGATGGTTTCGGGAAGGCGCGTCCATTCGTCCTCGGAAAGCTGGCCCGTGCGCAAATGGCTCTGGTCGATCCGCCCCATGGAACCCACCACCCGCAGCACGAGTTGCGACGCTCCCATTTCCATACTGAACACCGCCACAGGCAACTGCTCATTGATGGCCACATGCTCGGCGATGTTCAACGAGAAAGCCGTCTTGCCCATCGAAGGGCGTCCGGCGACAATGACCAGATCACCCGGCTGCAAGCCGGCGGTCATGCGGTCGAGATCGGCAAAGCCGGTGGGCACGCCAGTGGTATCGGCACCGCCGCGCTCGGCCAGCTCGCTGACCCGCTTGAGCAGATCGCCCAGCAGGCCTTTCATCGACTGAAAGCCGGCAGCAGATTTGGCGCCCTCTTCCGAAATGGCAAAGATGCGCGACTCGGCCTCGTCCAGAATCTGCTGCACCCCCCGCCCTTGCGGGTTCAGTGCGTTCTGGGCGATATCGTCGCTGATCGTGACCAACTGCCGCAGCACCGAACGCTCGCGCACGATCTCGGCGTAACGCCGGATATTGGCTGCGCTCGGGACGCTCTGCGCAAGCGAATTCAGATAAGGCAAGCCGCCGCATTCCTCCTGTTTGCCGATGGATTGCAGCGCCTCCAGTACGGTGATCACATCCGCCGGTTTGCTCAGGTTGATCAGATCGGCGATGGCCTGGAAGATGGCGCGATGCTCAAACCGATAGAACTGCGCCGCCACCAGCAGATCGGCAACCTTGTCGAAGGCCTGGTTGTCGAGCAGCAATCCACCGAGGACCGACTGCTCCGCCTCGATGGAGTGCGGCGGAGTGCGGATGGCATCAATGGCTTGGTCTTGCATGGTGGATGAGAGCGAAAAGCGCCGTGCGGCAAAGAAAAGCGAAATGGCATTGTGCCGCAGGACAAAGCGCGGGCAATATAGACAACAAGGGCCGCAAAAGCGGCCCTTGTTTGCTGCAGCGCAAAGCCGCGATTTACATCACTTCGGCTTTGACGTGCACGGTGACGTCAGAAACGACATCGGTGTGCAGGGCGATCGAAACCGGGTGTTCACCCGTCGTCTTGATATGGCCTGCGGGGAAACGCACTTGCGCCTTGCTCACTTCAACGCCTTGCTTGACCAGCGCGTCCGCCACATCGCTGTGCGTCACCGAACCGAACAAGCGGCCATCCACACCGGCCTTCTGCACCAGGGTGATGACCAGACCGCTCAGCTTTTCGCCTGCAGCCTGCGCCTGAGCCAGCTTTTCAGCGGCGTGCTTTTCCATCTCGGCGCGGCGCGCCTCGAATTCAGCCATGGCTGCCGCCGTGGCGCGACGCGCCATTTTTTTCGGGATCAGGAAGTTGCGGGCATAGCCGTCCTTGACTTTGACCACATCGCCGAGGTTGCCGACGTTCAGAATTTTTTCGAGAAGAATGATTTGCATGATGTCGTCCCCGGCTTAGCCCTTGTGCAGATCGGTGTAGGGCAGCAACGCCAGAAAGCGCGCGCGCTTGATGGCGGTGTTGAGCTGGCGCTGGTAGTGGGCGCTGGTGCCGGTCAGGCGGGCCGGAATGATGCGGGCGTTTTCCGCGATCAGATCCTTGAGCACATCGACGTCCTTGTAGTCGATTCTCTCCACTTTGGCCACGGTGAAGCGGCAGAAGCGCTTGCGCTTGAACAGCGATGACTGCTGGTTGCGACGGGCGCGCTTGGGATCGTTCTTTTTGTCAAACTTGCGTGGTGGTGCCATGGTTAAACCTCAATGTATTGTGTAACGTGCAATTTCATCTGGCGCGAGCCGCGACGTGTTGCACGCAAAAAACCTGAAACGCGCAAGACCGCTCCTGGGCGCATGCGCTGCATTTCGCGTGCGATCAACCCGAACCCGACACAACTGATTTCCAGCTGCACTTCACAAGGCACACCGGCCTCGGATTGGGTGGATTGATGCTGCAACACAAAATCCAGTGCCTCGATACCGACCGGGGTGTAACGCAGTTCGCTGCGTTCGGCCAGAATGCCCTGGAGATCGAGTCGATTGATCAGGCCGTTTGCTCCTGCTGCGCCTTGCGGGCCTCTTCGCGCTCAACATGCTTCATCATGATGGACGGCGCGGTTTCCGCCTTGTCCGTCTTGATTACCAGGCTACGCAGCACCGCGTCGTTGAACTTGAAGCTGTGCTCGAGTTCGCGCAAGGTTTCCTGATCGCACTCGATGTTCATGCAGGCGTAATGCGCTTTGGCAAGCTTCTGGATGGGATAGGCCAGTTGGCGGCGGCCCCAGTCTTCAACCCGGTGCAGCTGCTGACCCGCCTTCGCGGTGACCGTCGCCTTGTAGCGCTCGATCATCGAGGGCACTTGCTCGCTCTGATCCGGGTGAAAAATCAACACAATTTCATAGTGACGCATGCAAACTCCTTCAATACGGCAGCGCGCCACCTGCCTGCTTTGCGGCAAAACGGCGCACTTCCTTGTGGATAAAAGCCGCCCGGAGTAGCCAGAGCGTCAATTCTGGCAACCTGACCGGTGCGGCAAGGAACCCGAAATTATATACAAACCGGGCCCGCAGTGACTTATATCTTGGCGAGTTGCTGCCAAGTGGCGATCACCGTGTCCGGGTTGAGCGAAATGGAGGAAATGCCCTGCTCCATCAGCCACTGCGCCAAGTCGGGGTGATCGGAAGGGCCTTGGCCGCAGATGCCGACATATTTTCCTTCGGCACGACAGGCTGCGATCGCCTGCGCCAAAAGCACTTTCACTGCCGGGTCGCGTTCGTCAAAAGCCTGCGCCACCAGCCCGGAATCGCGGTCCAGGCCCAGGGTGAGTTGCGTCAGGTCGTTGGAGCCAATGG